>JAJACO010000057.1 GCA_022601475.1 Chlamydiales bacterium | reverse complement strand
TCTATAATAAAGGCTGTTCGCATCACTCCATTGTGCTCTAAATTTTCTATCTCACAAAGCGATACGCAAGAGAGTCTTGGAAGAAGTTGCCGGTAAGCATCCATTGGATGTCCGGTCAAGAAAAAACCAAGCAGCTCCTTCTCCCTTTTTAAGATGCCATTTTTCGAGGTAGGATGTGCAATAGGAGGAGGTGTTTCAAACAGCTGACCAGAATCCTCACCCATCAAAGAAAAAAATGTGAGCACACCCGATTTAGCCTCTTTTTGCTCTTTAGAGGCGACATCATACATTCTCTCTACACTGATGCGCAGCGCATCACGCGACCAGCCTGTAAAATCAAAGCTTCCAGCATCGCTTAAGCACTCTATCGCTTTTTTACCCACTTTTTTAAGATCGATCCTTTTGAAAAAACTGTAGAAAGTGGTAAACGGGCCGCGAGCTTCTCTTTCTTCTAAAATGGCTTCGACAACCCCTTCTCCAACTCCTTTGATACCACTCATCGCAAAGCGAATTCCTTTTTCGGCAGCCACAAATGTCTTGCCGGCTTCATTGACATCAGGCGGCAAAATATCGATGCCCATCGAATGGCTTTCACGGATAAATTTAGCTACCTTGGAAAGATCATCCCGATCACAAGTCATCAGGGCGGCCATCCACTCTTTTGGATAGTTCGCTTTTAAATACGCCGTAATATAGGTAAGAAATCCATAAGCGGCTGCGTGCGATTTATTAAATCCATAAGAGGCAAATTTTTCCATCTTATCAAAAATAGCCGTCGCTGTCGCTTCCGTAATTCCATTTTTAATCGCCCCTTGCTTAAACTTCTCTCGCTCTTGTTCCATCTGCGCATGGTCTTTTTTTCCCATCGCTCGACGGAGCACATCCCCCTCTCCGAGGGAGTACTTCGCAAGATTTTGTGCGATTTGCATCACCTGCTCTTGATAAACCATGATCCCATAGGTTTCATTGAGAATGGGTTCTAAAAGGGGATGGTCGTACTCTATAGCCTCTCTACCGTGCTTTCTATTGATAAAAGAGGGGATCATATCCATTGGACCTGGACGGTAAAGCGCTCCAATCGCAATGATTTCTTCAAATTTATCGGGCATCAATTGCTTTGAAAGCTCTTGCATTCCTCCAGATTCCATCTGAAAGACACCCAGTGTTTTTCCTTGGTGAAGTAATTGAAAAGTGCGCTTATCCTCAAGAGATAAATTAACCCAGTCGATCACCGTGTTACTGTTTTTTTGCACCTCTGCACATGCAATTTGAATGCTTGTCAAAGTTTTTAAACCCAAAAAGTCAATCTTTAACATCCCCACAGCTTCTACAGGCTTCATGGAGTATTGAGTGGCTGCCATTTCTGAATCTTTAGCTAAACAAACTGGGATATGATCCGTTAAAGGATCACCACAAATAATCAGCCCCGCTGCATGAATCCCCGTATTTCGGATCGATCCCTCCAGTTTTTTTCCCAAATCAATAATTTTTTTAGCATCCTCATCTTCTGTATACATCCGATTCAGGTCGGGATCGATCTCTAAAGCTTTTGAAAGCGTCATATTGAGATCTTCGGGGATGTATTTGGCAATCTGATTCACCTTTGATAAAGGAACAGAGAGAACTCTACCCACATCCTTTACCGTCATCTTTGCTTTCATGGTGCCAAAGGTGATGATTTGCGCCACATTCTCCTTGCCGTATTTACGCAAGGTATAATCGATGACATCTCCCCGCCTATCCATGCAAATGTCCACATCGATATCAGGATAAGAGATTCTTTCCGGATTGATAAAGCGCTCAAAGAACAAATCAAAACGCAACGGCTCAATATCTGTGATTCCAATCAAATATAAGATAATCGAACCTGCCCCAGAACCACGTCCAGGACCTACAGGAATAGATTCTTTCTTAGCCCAATTGATAAAGTCCCAAACAATCAAAAGATAGTCGCACATCTCTTTTGAAATGATGATCTCAAGTTCAAGGTCTAATCGCTCTCTCACAACCACCATAGGATCCTTGCCCGGATACTTCTCTGCTACTTTTTCAAGTCTTTCTGGAGTATAACGTCGAACAATACCCTCTGCGCACAACTCTCTTAAATAGTCAGCAGAAGCCTTTTTTTGCTCCTCTTGCAAGTACTGTTTGCCTTCTAATGCGGGCGGCACATAAACAGGATAGTGCTTAGTTTTAAAATCGAGTTCTAGCTGACACTTCTCAGCTACCTCTAGGGTATTTGACAAAGCTTCTGGAACATCTGAAAAAAGCGTCGCCATCTGCTCAGGAGATTTAAAGTACATCTCTTGGCTCGAATAAACCCGCCTTTTGGGGTTGGGCACTCGAAATGTGTGATTACCAAAATTATCCTTCTCCCAGATCTCGACAGGTTCTCCCGATTGAATATTGAGCAAAATCTCATGAGCGCGGCAATCATCAGGCTCTAAGTAGTGCGAATCATTTGTTGCAATAAGAGGAATTGAAAGCCTTTGACTCAATTCGATTAACTTCTGATTCACTCGATTTTGCTTATCGATGAAATCGTGATATTGCTGCTGTAACCAGCTCTCGGATAAAGAGGCTACTTTTTCTGTAGACATGGGATGTCTTTGAAGCTCTAGATAATAATCTTCTCCAAACAAAGTGCGGTACCAGTTGATTTCCTGGATCACCTCCTCCTCTGTTCCTTGAAGAACACTTTGCCCCACCTGTCCCGATAAACAGGACGATAAACAGATCAGTCCCTTGTGATACTTTTCTAGTAACTCCTTATCAACACGAGGGTAGTAATAAAATCCTTCGGTATATCCTTTAGAAGAAAGACGACAGAGATTGTGATACCCTTCCTCATCTTTAGCTAGCAACACCAAAGGGTAGGCAACCCGAGTATGAGGACCTAACTTCTTTTTTTCTGTGCAACGCGTGGGGGCAAGATAAAGCTCGCATCCAATAATCGGTTTGACCTCTAACCCCTTGCACGCCTTATAAAAATCAACAGCGCCAAACAAGTTGCCATGATCGGTCAGAGCGACAGCAGAAAGGCTAAGCTCTTTAGCTTTTTGTGCAATTCCATTGACAGATGCGGCGGCATCGAGCACGGAATACTGAGAATGAACATGAAGAGGTACCCACATAGAGCGCTACAATAGCATGTGACTATTGAATAATCAAGATTGGGTAGTTTTTTGGATTATTTCTGCCCCATTTGAGGGATTAAAAAATAGCATTTAACTGAGTTATGCATCTTTCATTATTATTTGAGACCACACTTTAGGTGCTAGGAGTGGGCTCGATATCTTCATCCGCCAAAGCTTTTTCTGGCTTGCCTCTGTGAGAGGTTGCACGCGCATTCCACATCGGGAGAAATAAAAGAACCGTCACAGTTCCGCATACAGCTAGAATCATAAAATAACCCGACCAACCAAAGCTCTGCGTGATCTTGCCAAGTGGGTACCCTGCAGATGCCGCTCCGAAATAAGCAAACCAACCTGCAAATCCACTTGCAGTCCCTGCAGCTTTTTTGTGCGAAAGCTCAGCTGCTGCAAGACCGATTAACATCTGTGGACCAAATAAGAAAAAGCCAATCACAAACAAGGTGGCAGAGTCAACCCAAGCACTCGCCTCTGGGAAACACCACAAGAACAACACCGCGATCACCATCCCCAATGAGAATATCACATTCATAGGGCCTCTTTTACCAGCGCTGATCTTATCGGAAAGCCAACCAGCTACCAACATCCCAAAAAGCCCACCCACCTCAAACAAAGAGACACATGCATTGGCCTTGATCATAGAATAATTTTTAGTCTCAATCAAATAGAGAGCGGTCCAGTCATTAATCGCCATACGCACGATATAGACAAAAAACGAAGCGAGAGCGAGCATCCAGACCCATTTATTGGTCAAAACGTAATCAAAGAGAATCTCTTTAGTACTCAGTTCTTTCTCTTTAGATTCTGTTTTTTGCTCTTCATTGGCAAAATCATTACGATATTTTTCAATAGAGGGAAGCCCAAGAGATTGCGGGGTATCGCGCAGTCGATTCATCAAGAAAAATCCCATCCCAATACACATAACGCCGGGAATAAACATCGCATAACGCCAACCAAAATACTCGGCGCACGCTCCTGCTAACAAAGGAATTAGAAACCCACCAACATTATGCGAAGTGCTCCACACGCTCCACCATCCTCCCCTTTCCGACTGAGAGTACCAGTGGGTGAGCAAACGGGCGCAGGGGGGCCATCCCCAACCTTGAAACCACCCATTAAGACCCCAAAACAACGCAAATAAGATCAAAGAAGAGGAAAAACCAAAGAGAATCGTGGAAATTCCCGTGACAATCAACCCAAAAGCCATGAAAAATCGAGGGTTAGACTGATCCGACATCACCCCACTTGCAAACTTACTCAGTCCATAGGTGATATAAAGAACACTACCTAAAATCCCGATTTGAGCTTTATCAAAACCCAAATCATTCATCAAGGCGGGCATTGCAAATGTAAAGCTCTTACGTGTAAAATAATAAAATACATATCCTATAAACATAGAATAAAAGATACGAAGACGCCAATAGCGATATTCTGATTTAACAGCCTTGGGGTCTTCTATTTCTGCAATATGCTCCGCAGGCTTAAAAAGATTAAATACCGCGTTCATGGATCTCTCCTTGCAAACTTTATTTCACAACTCAGATATGGACATACATTTACTCTTAATTGTGACAAAATACCTCATTATAGGGTCTGAGTTTTCAAAGGCTGTCAGTCTTTCCAATATAGCAAAAAATAATGAAAATGTCACCTTTTCTTTGCTCAATGCGACAAACTGTGGTAATAAAAAAAAGAAGTTAATGGGATGGATATGGATTCAAATTTTTTAGATACAGAGCTCAATTCACTTTTGAATAAGGTGGAAACCGAACCCGAAGGGACTGAGAGAAAACAAACACTCAATACCCAAGATCAATCCTTAGAAAAATTACTCGAAGAGATCATTGACTCGACCAAATCGAGTGAACCTACTGAACAAAAAACAACCTTACCTTCTACTCCTTCCAGCCAAAAACGTTTTAAATTATTTCCTGCATGGATAAGCGCCTGTATCTTAGGAAGCTTTCTTTTAGGAAGTGCTTTTGGTTTACTCTGGAGTCAAACGCAGAAAAAAGGGGAATTTTTTACAGACCTGGACACTAGACTCTCTTTGATTGCAGAAGAAATTCAATGTATCCACCAGCAGATCTCGTGCGACCCCCCAGCCCAAGAAATCATAGAGCCTCTAGTAGAACCCCCTATAGGGAGCGGCCACATGAGGTGAAAAGGTTCCAAAACGACACAGAGCTTGAGTTGTTCAATGGTCTCACCCATGTTCTTACGTTTTTCTTCCTATTGTTCACCGTTTTCTGTAAATAAAATCACAAATCCACTATCCTCCCCTTCTTTATATAGAGAGTCGCAATGCAATACAAAATCGCAAAAGGTGTTTTCGATATTCTACCCAAAGACCCTGACCCGCAAGGAAAATGGCGTGAGGTACATCTTTGGCAATACCTAGAGTCCACCATCCGAGAGCTTTGTATTGAATTTGGATACCAAGAAATTCGCACCCCTCTTTTTGAGACCACAGAACTTTTTTCGCGAAGCATCGGTTCTGCGACAGACATCGTCTCAAAAGAAATGTACACCTTTAATGATAAAGCCAATCGCCCTCTAACCCTTCGGCCTGAGGGAACAGCTCCTGTGATGCGCGCCTTTATTGAGAAAAATCTCGACCAGCAAAGCCCACTCCATAAATTCTTCTACCTCTTTCCCATGTTTCGCTATGAGCGACAACAAGCAGGTAGATACAGACAACACCATCAGTTTGGAATTGAGGCAATTGGAAGCTCTCTGCCTTTCCAAGATGTTGAGGTGATTCATTTATTATGGAGTTTATATAATAGACTAGGTCTTAAAGATTTAACTATTCATCTCAACTCTATTGGAGATCTAGAAGCGCGCAAAGCGTACCGACACGGGTTAAAAATGTATCTACGCCCTTTTTTAAGCGCACTCTCTAAAGATTCTCAAGAGCGTTACGAAACGAATCCACTGCGCATCCTCGATAGCAAAGATCCTCACGATCAAAAGCTTTTAGCAAATGCACCTCACATTCTTGACTACTTAGACGCAGCATCTAAGGCGCATTTTGAGCAAATCTTAGCCCTTTTAAAATCACTCGCTATTCCCTATCAAATCAATCACCGACTTGTAAGAGGGCTAGACTATTACAACAATATGGTTTTTGAAATCACCTCCGATCAACTCGGAGCCCAAAACAGTTTAGGAGGGGGTGGGCGGTATGACGGTCTCATCCAGCAACTTGGTGGAGCTGACCTTCCCGCTTGCGGTTTTGGTGCGGGCTTAGAGCGCATTATTCAAACTCTTCTTGCACAAAACCTACCTGTTCCCGACCGCTCCAAACTCGATCTATTCATCATTCCCTTGGGAGATCAAGCTGCGAGCACATGCTTTGGATGGGTGAGCGCGCTGCGCGAGCGCCACCTAAAAGCTGAAATGGATCTATCGGGCAAAAAACTCAAAAATGCCATGCGTTATGCCCATACAATCGGAGCTAGTTATGTCGCCGTTGTGGGAGATAATGAACTTGCGCAAGGGCAGATCGAGCTCAAACACATGGCCTCGGGCAAAACAATACCTGTCACAATCTCACAGTCTATCGAAGGAATTTTAGATGCATTACAAAAGAACACATAACTGCAACGCCCTAACAGCTAGCAATATAACACAAAAAGTTACCCTGTGCGGCTGGGTGCATCGCAGAAGAGATCACGGTGGACTTATTTTTATCGACCTGCGTGATCGTTTTGGTCTCACACAGGTGGTCTTTCGCCCCGAAACAAACCCTAAAATCCATGAATTAGCGGGTCAATTGCGCTCTGAATGGGTCATCGCAATCACAGGCAAAGTGGCTCCACGCGCTGAGGGAATGACTAATAGCAAACTTCCTACAGGAGAAATTGAGGTTGAGTCAGAAGAACTACATATTTTGTCCAAAGCCAAAACACCCCCTTTCTCAATCTGTGATGAGCACATCCATGTAAACGAAGAGCTTCGATTACAATACCGCTATCTCGACATGCGAAGAGGAGAGATCATTAAGCGCTTACAACTGCGACATAAATTAATGCTTATAACACGCAACTACATGGATGCGCAGCAATTTACAGAAATCACCACCCCTATCTTAGGAAAATCCACTCCCGAAGGGGCCCGCGATTATCTCGTTCCCTCTCGTATAGTTCCCGGTTCATTTTTTGCTCTTCCTCAATCGCCTCAAATTTTTAAACAGTTGCTTATGATTTCAGGCTTGGACCGTTACTTTCAAATTGCTACATGCTTTCGCGACGAAGACTTAAGAAGTGATCGCCAACCTGAATTTACTCAAATTGATCTAGAAATGAGTTTTAGCTCTCAAGAAGAGCTATTTTCTTTAATTGAGAAACTTTTTATTGAGCTATTTAGTCAATGCCTCGGCAAAGAACTCAAAACTCCTTTTCAGCACATTCCCTTTGCCACAGCCATAGAAAAGTATGGCACGGACAAACCCGATCTACGCTTTAAAATGGAACTCACCCGCGTGGATGATTTAGTACTCGCCTCCGATTTTACAGTCTTTAAAGAGCAACTCCAAGCGGGTGGATGCATCAAAGGGATTTGTGTCAAAGGAGGCGCAGAGCTCTCCCGTCGTCAAATCGATGAATACACCACATTTGTAGGACACTTTGGAGCGAAAGGACTTGCGTGGATGAAAATACAAAAAGAGGGTCCTGCCTCCAGCATCGTGAAATTCTTTGATCAATCCACTTTGGACGCTCTTGTCAAGCGGATGGAAGCTGAAACTGGAGATTTGCTCCTCTTTGTAGGCGCCGATGAAACAACCACCAACCAAGCGCTCGACCACCTACGTCGCCATGTCGCAAAAACACAAGGCTTAATAGACCCTGAGCACTACGCATTTGCTTGGATCACCGAATTCCCTCTCTTTCAATGGGATGCAGAATCTCAAGCATTTGCCTGTGAGCACCACCCCTTCACCTCTCCACATGCAGAAGATCTTCATCTTCTCGATACAGACCCTCTCAAAGTGCGCTCTTCTAGCTATGATCTTGTGCTCAATGGGTATGAATTGGGTTCGGGCTCGGAGCGTATTTTTGATGATGCCCTTCAATCTAAAATCTTTTCCGTGCTTAAATTAAGCGAGGAAATGGTCTCACAACGTTTCGGATTTTTTATTGAAGCCTTACAATACGGCACACCTCCTCATATCGGCATTGCTCTTGGGCTCGATCGCATTGCAATGATCATGACCCAAACAGAGAGTATCCGCGATGTAGTGGCTTTTCCAAAAACACAAAAGGCGACTGACTTAATGATGGATGCTCCCTCTGAGGTGCTAAAACAACAATTAACTGAGCTAAAAATTCATGTGGAGTTACCAGAATGAAATTTAAATCTGTTTTAATCCTTTTTTTGACCTTCCCCTTCCTAGCATTTGCTGAGGAAGAGATCAATCAAGATCAGCTTTCAGAAACATTGGGTCATCTTTTTGTGCGTGGGCTTGGACAGTCCGGTTTTGAATTCAACTACGACAAAGTGATTGAAGGCATCCGCAATGAACTCAATGGCCTCGCCTCTCCAATGACAGAAGAGGAATACGAACAAGTTGTCTATACAATTCAAGAGCAACAATTCACAAAAACAGCCGAGCTCAACCTTGCACAAGCCAATGCATTTTTAGAAAAAAATGCCACACAAGAAGGAATTAAATCGATCAACTCCCAACTACAATTTAAAGTGATACAAGCAGGAACAGGAAAAGAGCGTGTGAGCCATAATTCAGTTCCTTTAATTCACTATAAAGGAAGTCTCATCGATGGAACCATCTTTGCAAGTTCTCAAGAAGCGGGCGAGCCTGTGGCTCTTCCTCTCCAACAATCAATTCCCGGATTTGCCCAGGGATTAGAAGGAATGTTAGAGGGAGAAAAAAGAATTCTCTACATGCACCCCGAACTGGCGCAGGGACTCTCAGCGCAGCTCCCTCCTAATACTCTTTTAATTTTTGAAGTGGAAGTTGTAAACACCAATGCACTTCCTATGGAAGAAGAGGTGGCTGCTCATTGAAGATCGTCCTCTACTCGCCCCAAATTCCACAGAATACAGGCAATATAGCCCGCACCTGCGCTGTGACGGGTACGCAGCTAAGACTTGTCCGTCCTTTGGGGTTTAACCTATCCAAACGACACGTCAAAAGAGCGGGCTTAGATTACTGGGAAGATGTCGATCTTGAGGTCTTTGACACCTTAGACTCTGCGCTTGAAGGGCCGTGTTATTTTTTCTCTTCAAAGGCTACACGCAGCTATACAGAACCGCTATACGAAGAAAATGCATGCTTAATTTTTGGCTCTGAGACAGAAGGATTGCCAAAAGCCATCCATCAAGAACAGATCTCTCGGCTCTACACCATTCCCATGCTAAGCACTTCGAGATGCTTAAACCTTTCTAATTCAGTGGCTATTGTGTTATATGAAGCGCTTAGACAGCACAATTTTGCGCATTTAAGCGAGAGTGTCAAGTAAAAGATGACATACATAGTGGGAACATCCCCCTAACAGGATGAGCACAATCCGCCTGACGGCGGGTAGGATAAACAAAATAAAATGATTTTTTAATCTCAAGTCTTGTTCGATAAACTATTAGACTGCGTTTATGTCGCATAAGCGACATTATGAACAAAGAGGATTCTTCTTCTGAAAAAGGAGATTTATTTGGATTTCTCTTGAAAGAAGTCCTTTTTCAGAAGAAGAATCCTCTTTGTTCGTAAAACCTTTCAGGCAAACGCAGTTTCTTCATAATGGGTATAATCCCCACTGCCTATCTTGCCCGCCGTCAGGCGGATCCTGCCCATCCTGTTCGTAGATCAGTTCAAACAAGAGATCTCTCAAATGAGACGGAAATCATCTTTTAGAGAACTTCTGTGACCATGCTCCGCAATGAATCTAAATCCTTCAAGCCTACAACACGCTTGACCATCTCACCATCTTTAAATAGGATCAATGTCGGAATAGAGGTCACTTCAAATTTTGTTGCCACATTCACAGCTTGATCTGTATCAACCTTTCCCACAACAGCCTTACCCGCCATCTCTTGTGCTAATTCCTCTACCACAGGTGTTAACATGCGACAAGGACCGCACCAGTCCGCATAAAAATCCACCAAAACTACACCCTGAGAAACCTCAGAATCGAAATTCTCATCAGTCAACTGCTTAATAAAATTTGAAGCCACTATTCTCTCCTAAGATTAAATTCACTACGGGTCAGTCTAATCCAGGCTTTGATAAAATTCAACTGCTCGCGTATTCTTAAGAAGCAGGATACATATACATGCAAAAAATCTTAGTGATCGCGAATGGCGAGCCTCCCTCCCATGAACTATTCAGAAAATTAATCCAAACACATTCCTATCTTGTGGCTGTCGATGGCGGCCTGCTCACATTTTTAGAGCATCAAATTGATCCCCATCTTATTACAGGTGATTTTGATTCTCTCCCTCAGGCTATTTTGCAAAAATACGCCCATATTCAACAAATCTACACACCTAATCAATCAAAGTCCGATTTAGAAAAGGCGCTAGAGTTACTCGATGGAGAGATCACTGTACTAGGAGCTCTTGGTGCAAGAATTGACCACGCTTTGACAAACATTTGCCTCCTTTGTCGCTATCCTGGTAAGGTGAAATTTGAGACAGAATCTCAAGTTATTTTTTCAATCCCAAATGAGGCTGAAATCCCATGCCAAGAAGGACAAACTCTCTCTTTAATGCCCGTCGCCTCAGAGGTCCTGAATGTAAAAACCTCTGGCTTAAAATGGAATCTCAACAAAGAGTGCTTGAACAAAAATTTTGTAAGCCTTTCCAATATTTGCGTACACTCTTCAGTCACCCTCTCCTACACATCTGGCTCTCTTGTGGTTTGCATGAACAAAAACAAGAAATAGGTAGTGTATGCGCTTGATTCTAGCTATCTGTCTTCTCACTTCTTTCTCTGTAGGTGTGGGACTTTTGGCAATTGCAGCCGTTGCGGGATTAACAAGTTTTAATGTTGGAGTGATAGCCACCTTTCTTGTTTGGTTATTTGGTATGAGTTCTGCGCTCCTCTATTTAGAAGCTTTTTTTGCTGCGCCTGAAGCCAATCATGTGATCTCTTTATCAAAAAAGCTCGTTGGGCGCGGCTCACTCTATCTGGCAGTGGTGAGTTTTCTGGGCTTTAACTACTGCTTACTCACCTCGTACAACATTTTTCTCAGAGAAATTTCCAGTTACTACCCCCTACCTTCTCCTACATGGGTTGTTTTGGGCGTCAATGTAGTTTTTGGGTTTATACTCTACCTAAAAAGAGAGTGGGCTCTCTCAACTCTTTCTCTGTTTTTCTGTCTTTTTTTAGCTCTCTTCGCATTTGATTTCTTCGTCGGGGGACTTTATACGAAGCCGTCTGCGCAGCCTCACAAGCAGTTCTACTATATCTTCTTATCCATACCGATTATTTTCTCTGCCTCTTTTTTTCAAACAATCATTCCCTCTCTTCTTCCTTTGCTTAAAAGAAACAAAGCACAACTCCAACTCTCCATTTGGATTGGCTACACACTTTCAATGCTCATCCTGATTTTATGGCTCTGGCTCAGTCATAGACAAGGCACCCATGAAAAACTCCTTGCCGCATATGAGGGAGATATCTCGCTTGCCAAGGGAATGCTCTATCTACAAGGCTCGCACCAACTTAAAATTCTTTTTGAATCCTTGGTCATTTTTGTTATTTTGGCTGCTATGCTAGGTGCTTTTATCTCCATGGTCGATTTCTTTAAAGATGCATGCGCTCATTTTAAAATAAAAAATCGCAAAATTTATATGTTTTGGATTCTTATATTAAGCATGCTACCTGCGTATTTAATCAGCTTAATTCCTAAAATTCATATTTTGGTTTTTAGCTCAATTTTAACCGTTGCACTACAGTATGTCTTAGCCACTTTTTTGCCGATTAAATGGGTGTGGGCTGCAAGATACATCCACAAGCTTGCTCACAAACCACTTCTTTTTGGGGGGAAAAACATGTTGATTGTCATGATTTTTGCCAGCTTGTTCTTATTGCTATTTATCGGCACGGTTCCCATTCACCAATTAGGCCGTTACTATTAACCTGAGATCGTTGCATAACTCAAGTTTGGTATCGTTTTGGAACCTTTTTGCCCCATTTGAGAGATCTCTCTCTCGCTGTACCAATGTACTATCTTCGTTCGAGATCCCCCAACTGCCGGCCACTAAAGTGGCCTGGACAAAAATCCCCAAAAGTTCTTTTACCCCCTCTGTAAATGCTTTTTTAATTTCAGTTTTTTGTGTAAAATCTCCTCTCTAACCTGGAGAGAAAATCTATGACACAGCAAACCCGTAGAGGGT
>JAJACO010000056.1 GCA_022601475.1 Chlamydiales bacterium | reverse complement strand
TTACTCTTTAAAGAAGTCCTTTTTCAGAAGAAGAGTCCTCTTGGTTCATAATGTCGCTTATGCGACATAAACGCAGTCTAACAACTTTGTCGAACAAGACTTGAGATTAAACAATCATTTTATCCTGCCTATCCTCCCCGCCGTTAGGCGGATCCTGCCCATCTTGTTAACCTGAACTTTGTTTTGATACACACCTTACTTCCAAAGGCTTCTTACATTCTCGTTCTAACGAATGACATTTTTTGGCGTTGATGATAAATGATTGTTTTTTATCCAACCTTTGAATCTATTCGAAGTATTCTTAACCTGGTTAAAAAAACGCTCAAAAGCCGCTGCCGTATCCTTAGGACGAATAAGCTGTATACCGACTAAAAATGTCATCACAACTCCCACGCCAGTACAAACTAAAAGATGCAAAGACATAGAAAAATTGGGTGTTAAAGGGATCATCGGCCCAATGGGCACTGCAACGTAGTGTATCACAAGCGCAACGGCGATGATCAAAAAAATGGGAGCTACAACTGTCACGATCACATCATAGACATCTCTTGCTTGCATCTTTTCAAATTGAGGGAGCGCATGTGCCCCGCTATCTCGCTGAATTTCTGTTGCCATATGTAACCTGAACTTTGGGGTTAATGCGCGCGGGCCTCTTCTTTGCCGCGCAGGAGCATTTCTAAGGGCGAGCCCTTAAAAGGAAACTGTCGGCGGAAAGAATTAATCAAATATTTTTTATAAGTTTCTGCCATCAGCTCTGGCTTATTTACAAAAAGAACAAAGCGAGGAGGCTGTACAGACACCTGCGTCATGTAATAAACACGCAATCTTTTGCCAGTCAGCATGGGAGGGTGATTGAGCTGCAGCGCTTTTTCCATGAATTTATTGAGCTGATGAGTGGCTATGCGCGTTTGGGAGGCTCGATGAACCAAATCCACCTCATCAAAAATCTTATTCAGATTGCGCTCTTCTTTAGCAGAAATAAAAAGAACAGGGCAATGTCCCAAAAAATGACTCTCTTCTCGCAATGCTTTTAAGCAGTGTTCCATGCGGAACCCCTCGACTAAATCCCACTTATTTAAAACAAGCACACAGCCTTTACCCGCTTTTTCAATCGATTTTGCAATCCGTTTTTCCTGAGAGGTGAGCCCTTCTTTTGCATCAAGCATCAATACGCACACATCGGAACGCTCAATCGCTCTTTGGGTGCGGATAGCAGCAAATTTTTCGACCACTGCATGCTCTGATTTTTTCCGTCTAATGCCAGCGGTGTCAATCAGTGTATAGGGACGATTCTGAAAAGTAAGAGGGATATCTACCGTATCGCGTGTGGTGCCTGCAATAGGACTTACAACACACCGCTTTTCATTTAACAGAGCGTTAATCAGAGTGGATTTGCCCACATTCGCTCGTCCAATGATCGATACATTCACGGCGGAAGATTTTTCCTCTAATGGCTTGGGTTTAAATCCATGCCACGACGTTTCGAGCAGCTCAGCAATTTGAAAACTCTGAATCGCCGAAATGCCTACTATATTCGTGATTCCCAAACCATAAAATGCGTGAATGCGGTCGAGCATGTTGGGCTCATCGATTTTGTTCACAGCCAAGGTGATGGGCTTTTCTGTCTTAAGCAGAACTTGCGCCAGTTCTTTATCTAGAGAGGTGGGGCCTACGGTAGAATCAACGACCATTACAAGCGTATCTGCCTCTTGAATAGCAATTTTGGTTTGCCTGCGGATTTCTTCTCCAAATAGATCGGGCGACCTCGGGTCTACACCCCCTGTGTCAATCACCTCGAATGGAAAGCCGAAACACTCAGCCTCAGCATAGAGACGATCACGAGTGATCCCCTCTTCTTCATCTACAATAGCAATCCGCTTTTTGCAGATCCGATTAAAAAGGGCCGATTTCCCAACATTGGGCCGTCCCACAATAGCAAGTTTAAACATAGTGAGAATAGGATAATATATTTCTAAATAAAAATCACCGATTAGTTATTATTTGAGAATATGACCCAAAACTCCATAAATCCAGTTCCCTTCTGGAATGATTTAAAACAGTATGAAGCGCGCTTCTTTAAAAGAGACTTAATTTCAGCGATTTCTGTTGCGCTTCTCGCCCTTCCACAGGCGATGGCCTACGCTATTTTAGCAGGCCTGCCCCCCTCAGCCGGTATCTGGTCGGTTGTTTTTGGCACCTTCTTTACAGCGGGCTTTGGTTGCTCGAGGGTGCTTGTCTCCGGCACAACAAATATGGTCGCTATTTTGATCCAATCAGGTACTTCTGAAATTTTATATACTTATTACAAAGGAACGCCTGGCTTAGAATTGGATGCGCTCGCTTTAAAAATTGTTTTAGAACTAGTGTTGATTATCAGCGTCTTTCAAATTTTAGCCGGACTTCTCAAATTGGGAAGATTAACCCAATTTATTTCTCGCTCTGTTGTAATTGGCTATATTGCAGGCGCTGCTATTGCAATTGCAGTCACCCAGCTTTTTCCCTTTTTTGGAATCAAAGAAATGGAGGGATACCACTCCATTTATCAACAAGGGTGGTATTTTTTAGCGCATCTAGACGCCCTACACTGGATTACGAGCCTACTCGCTCTTGGCTCCTTAACTCTCTTAATCATTTTATTTCGCGTCTCCGAAAAAATACCCGCTGCAGCCATTGTATTTGTGCTTGCAAGTGCACTTGTAGCCCTATTTGGTTTGTCAAAAGACTCCTCTTTTGAATCGGTCACGCTTGTTGTAGATATTGGAGCTCTTCAATCTGAGTTCCCAAAACTAGCTCCCCCCTTCTTTGAGCTACGTATTTTAGGCAAACTGATTCCTCTAGCTTTTGCAATCACGCTATTGAGCGTGCTTGAAGCAACGACAATTGGTCGCTCCCATGCTAGCGCAAAAGAGCCTCCCTATAATGATAATCAAGAGATCTACGGATTGGGCATCAGCAATCTATTTTCCTCATTTTTAGGTGCAATGCCAAGCTCGGGGAGCTTTTCAAGAAGCGCTTTAAATAAGGCAAGCGGTGCCAAAACCCGCTTTGCAGCGATGCTAAGCGGAGGCTTCGTGCTGCTGTTTGTTTTATTTTTTGGATTTTTGGTAAATCAAATTCCACTTGCCACGATCAGTGCTTTGATGATCTTTACGGCGTACACTATGGTCAATTTTAGACATCTCTTCATCTGTATCAAAGCGACACGCTCGGATGCTTTTGTTGTGTTTGCAACGGTGATTTCCAGCTTGATATTTACACTGGATGTGGCGCTCTATGTAGGCGTTGTACTCTCTATTGTTCTCTATCTTAAACAAGCAGCTATACCGCATATGATCGAATACACCTTCAACAACTATGGAAAGTTGCGCCCTCTAGAGGAAGAAGATGAACGACCCGACCCTAGAATTTGTATTTTTCAAGCAGATGGAGAGCTATTTTTTGGGGCGGCTGATCCGCTGCAAACAAAATTGCGGCAAATTGCAGAAGAAAATGAAGAGCTGAAAGTGGTGATCTTACAGCTCTTCAATACACGTTATGTCGACGCGTCAGTTTGCTTAGCACTAGAACAAGTGTGCCGCTACCTTCATACCACCCACAGACACTTTATCATCGCAGGCATTGCTCCCGAGGTGTGGGCGATTTTAAAAGAGGCGGGACTCATTAAGCGCATTCAACTACAAAATTGCTTCCAAGCCAATGAGCAGCTGCCGAGCGAACCTACGCGCGACGCATACGCCTATGCAAAATCTCTGCTTTTATCTTAATAACCTGAACTTTGGGTTTTAGCTTTTGGAAGTAAGATGTTTATCAACTTGAATCTCAAATTAACAGGATCCGCCTGACGGCGGGCAGAATAGGCAGAATCAAATGATTTTTTAATCTCAAG
>JAJACO010000055.1 GCA_022601475.1 Chlamydiales bacterium | reverse complement strand
ATGAATTGCTAGTTGGCTAGCATACACTAGCAAGTGAAAAAGACTAATTCCAGACTAAATTATGAATTAGGCAACAACCCCATGACAAATACTTGGGTTAAATTAAAAAATATTAAATAAATTGTATAAAAAAAAGTAATTAAAGTCAATTAATTTAATAGTTTCTTTTTAATAAGAGTAATTATTTTCTGTTGTTTTTTCGAGAATTAATCTTATTCATCGCTTCATCAAGAGCTTCGGAGATGATTTCTTGGTCCGGGTTACGCTCTTTACCTCTCTCAGCTTCGGGATCTTTTAGCCGCTCCTTGATGTCGGTGATTAGGGTGTTGCGATATTCTTTGGTCCACCCTTTTTTTAAGAAGTTCTTAATAATAAATTTAGATTGGTCTTTTTTTGTAGCAAATCTGGGGACTTCGTACTCATCCAAAAGTGTAATGATTTGTTCAACTAATTGTTCTCGAAGATTTTTTTTGTGCTTAGCTGCCTTTAGAGAAATCAAGATGAGCGGAATAGTTGCAGCTATCGCGCAGCAACCCGGCAGCACCGCTGGAAAAATCACTGCATTGAGGACGTTGACGCCGGGGAGAGTGAGACAGAGACATCCACAGGCGATTACTATGAGCGCGCCCGTTAGCAAAAATGCCGCTGCGGCTGTTGTGAGACCGTTGATGTTCTTTTGATGATTGAACTTCTCGTGAAGATCTTCTATTGTTTGTTTTTGATCATTATTTATAAAAGTTACCTGGTTCATAGGGAGTATGATACACATGATGCAGCACAAGTTCAAGATCTGTGATCCGATTCATGGCTTTATTCGTTTTGGGGAAATAGAAAAAAAGGTGATCGACTCACCCCCTTTTCAGCGATTGCGTTCTATTCATCAGATGGGTGTGGCGTATTTGGTATATCCAGGGGCTGTGCACACTCGTTTTGAGCATTCTTTGGGTGTTATGGAGCTGGTTACTCGAATTTATCAGACGTTGATTGCAAATCATAATCAAATCATACCTCTCGATAAGAGTGTTGAGGAGCTCGAGTATTGGCTTTTACTTCTACGCATAGCCGCGCTTTGTCACGATATGGGGCATCTCCCTTTTTCTCACACCGCTGAAAAGGGGTTGCTTCCCGAAGGAGGGCATGAATATATGACCCTTCAAATGATCCGCTCAGAGCAAATGCGCTCTATTTGGAGAGAAATTGGCCCCCAGGCTGAAGAGGATCTTATAAAGTTGGCAGTATCCGATAAAAACTCAAAGCTTACCAATTGGGAACATGTCTTGATGCAGGTGATTACGGAGGATAACTTCGGGGCAGATCGTATCGATTATTTGATCCGAGATGGTTATTACACTGGGGTGGGGTATGGACAGTTTGATTATCATCAACTCATTGATACATTAAGAATTTTACCTCGAGGGGAAAGATATTTGTTAGGAATCACCTTAAGTGGGATTCAATCTGTTGAGTCTTTATGGATTGCGCGCTATATGATGTATGCCAGGGTTTATCAACATCCAACATCTCGTGCTTATTCAAACCTCATGTATCGTTTTATGGTGAGACATTTTGAGGGTAAAATGGACACTGATGTTTCATTTTATCTCGATCAAACGGATTATACGTTGTTAACTGCGCTCCAGGCGGCTGCAAAACGAGGGGATAGGGATGCTGAGTGTCTTCTTTATCGACGGAGGGTGGATGAAGAGCTTCCGATTGAGTCGAAGAAAGAGGGGCAAAGAGAATTTTTGGTATACACAGAGGAGGGAAAAATTCTCTCTTCATTTGAGATCTCTCCTTTTTTAAGCACAATTCCCCATGGCTAAATTAGAGCGAATTTGATCCATTAGCGCCTCTTTTAAGGAAGCGTTTTCTTGAATTTCTCGATTGATCGGGTAAGATCCGGAGATCTGTCCTGCGGATAAGACCAAGATGCGGTCAGCAATTGAAATTGCATCTCGAAAATCATGGGTCACCATCACGATTGTCTTTTTGTATTGCTCGCGGATCTCTTTTAAAATCGAGTAGAGCTGTTCGCGGATAATGACATCTAGAGAGGCAAAAGGCTCGTCTAATAGCATCAGTGGGCGATGCTGAAGCAGCGAGCGTGCAAGTGAGACGCGCTGTTTCATGCCGCCGGAGAGCTCGTGTGGATAGGCTTCCTCGTAGCCAGCAAGACCCAGTCTGCTCAGAAGCTTTAGAGCTTCAGGCCGTGCATTTTTATGTTCTTGAGAGCTCAATTCAGAACCAAGTAGAAGATTGCTCAAAACTGTACGCCACGGAAGGAGAAGGTCCTCCTGTCGCATATAGGTGGTAAGTTGAGGTTGATGCGCCTGTCCCTTGATCAAGATGCTTCCTTGAAGCGGAGAAATTAAGCCAGTAATGAGGCGAAAGAGAGTCGTTTTTCCAGATCCTGAAGTGCCAATAAGAACGAGTATTTCTCCCTCTTTTACAGAAAAACTAACTCCTTTTAGGATATTTTTTTTTTGGTATCGGAAGTGAACAGCATTGAGTTGCAACATGGGAGGGCATTGTCCTCTTTTTTGGGGGCAGAAATCAAGGTAAAAACACTAGAGTGTAAGCGTTAAATAGAAATGAGACCGTTGCATAACTCAAGCTTGCATCCGTTTTGGAACCTTTTTGCCCCATTTGAGAGATCTCTCTCTCTCGCTGTACCAATATACTATCTTCGTTCGAGATCCCCCAACTGCCGGCCACTAAAGTGGCCTGGACAAAAATCCCCAAAAGTTCTTTTATCCCCTCTGTAAATGCT
>JAJACO010000054.1 GCA_022601475.1 Chlamydiales bacterium | reverse complement strand
TATCTCCTATTCATTGTGATTCAATGCAAGCAAAAGGCTCCCAACCTCCACCTAAAGCTCTGTAGGTTGCGATCAGTCCAAGCGCTATTTTGCCCCTGGCTATTTTTAGGCGTTCATCCACCTCAAGCTTGGATCTCTCAGAGTCAAGAACACGCAAGTAGTCCGCTATCCCCTCAACATATTGTGTGCGCGCAAGTTCTGTTGCGCGATCTGCTGATTTTACACTGATATCTAACTCATCCACCTCATCATGTGCTCTTAAAAAGGCGCTCAAACCATCTTCCACCTCTTTGTAGGCTATAAGGACTGTATTTTGATAATCGAGCACCCGTTGGTAAAAAAGAGCGTATTCTACACGCACTTGATTGGTCAAGCGTCCGTAGTTGAGAATTGGCCAGGCTATATCGGGACCAAACATATAAGTAAGACTCTTATTTTCAAATAACCGCCCTCCTCTATTTGCAAAATTGGGACGCCCCCCAACTGTCTGAAATCCAATAAATCCTGTGATGGAAATACGGGGAAGCAAATCCGAAACAGCTACACCAATATTTGCACTCTGCGAGGCTGTTAAATGCAATGCGCGTCTCACATCTGGCCGCCGAGAGAGCAACTCCGCGGGAATGCCCACAGCAATTGTGAGTGGAGCTATTGGAATGATTCCCGGTTCTGTTAGAGTGCACTCAATCAACTCCGGGGTAAGCCCCAAAAGGACCGCTAAAGCATTTTTAGTTTGCTGAAGCTCATTTTCGAGCACAGGAAGTCTGGATCTAGTATCAAAGACAAAAGTTTTCGCTTGCTGTACATCCAATTCTGTAACAGCACCCGCTTCAAAGCGCGCCTCAACTATCTCTAAACTTCTCTCTTGCAAAGCAATATTCTTTTTAATGATCTCTATGCGCTCTTCAAAAGTGCGCACTAAAACATAATTTGTAGCCACATCACTTAAAAGAAGCACCAGCACATCTTGGTAATTAGCAAGCGAGGCTAAATACCCCTCTTCTGTAGATTCAATCCCCCTTCGAAATCTCCCCCAAAAATCAAGCTCCCACGCAGCCTGAAGACCTGATATAAAGTCCCAATATTCAAAATCGGTACCCGGAAAGGTGTTTGGCCTGTGCTTACTAATTTTAACTTTTTGCGCAGACCCCACAGCTTCTTGTAATTGCGGAAAAAACTCTCCTACAGCGATACCCAACTGCGCACGCGCTTCTAAAATCCGCATGCCAGCTGTTTTTAATGTGAGGTTTTGAGATTCTGCCATAAAAATGAGACAATCTAAAATTTCATCTTCAAAATAAGACCACCAATCTAAACAAAATGGCTCATCGCAAGTAATATGTGCATTTTTACAAGACAAAAATTCCTCTTCGACGAGCACGCACGGCGGGCTAAAGTCGGGTCCCACCTTACAGGCTGTGGCACAAAAAATTAAGCTGCAAAGGATTACAAACCGTCTCATGTTTTCTCAACTTTGACTCGATACAACACCGCATAAAATACGGGGACCGCAATCAAAGTGAGAAGCGAACCAAATGCCAATCCTGCCATAATTGTGACAGCCATCGATTCCCAAAAAATATCTTGAAGAAGAGGAATCACTCCTAAAATGGTGGTTCCTGCCGCTAAAAGCACTGGACGTGCTCGAGAAATAGACGCGTTTACAATCGCCTGAAAAGGATCTTGACCCGCCTGCCGATTTAAAGCACACGCATCGAGCAAAACAACAATATTTTTATTCATCATCCCAACCAGGCTCATTCCTCCTAAAAGAGCCATAAATCCAAAGGGCATATTGAAGATTAAAAGACCCGCTGTAATACCGATCATCGCAAATGGAATGGTCAAGAGGATGATCAAAACAGGGCGGACAGAATTAAATACAAAAACGAGTAAAAATAAGATTAAAACAACGGCTGGAATCATTCCAGGGACCAGTGATTTTTTGGCATTTCGACTACTCGCATCCTCCCCATCCCAGTAAATTTCGTAGCCAGGAGGAAGCCTTACATCCTCAATCTGCTTTGTTACGCTACCCTTTAGCTGAGGATAGGTCACCCCTTTTTTGGGAGCTCCTTGTACTGTAACAGCACGTCTGCGATTCCATCGAATGACGTAAGGATCTTCCCATTCGTTCTCAATACCCATCACTACTTGAGAGAGAGGCACTGTTTTTGTGGAAAAACTTGGACGAATTTGCAACGTCTCTAAATTCGAGATAAAATACTTTCTCTCTCTAAGGTCGTTGCGTAAAACAATGGGGTATAGATCATCTCCCTCTCGATAAAGTCCCACTTTAAGACCATCAAATCCCCGCTTTGTAGCAGACGCAAGATCAAAGCGATTGACACCCGACCACCTACCTTTTTTTTGATCATACTCCGGCACAATTTTGAGCACTGGATTCATCATATCAGTACGCCAATCCTCACCGTAGGGCGAACTACGAGCGATGTTGCGTATTTCTGTCCCCAAAGATCTTAATTCTGCAAGATTTGCCTCGCCAGGACCGCTGATACGCGCTTCAAATTTCCAGGTATTGCTCGGTCCTACACTGTATTTGCGAAATCTCAGCATCGCTCCAGCTAAATTTTCTAAAGCCCACGGCTCCATTTGTGCAATAAAAGGAGCGATATCTTTGTAAGAATCAAAATTGATGATGAGTTGTGCATAATTAGAGTAATTTTTTTCAGGCTCAACGGGGAGATAAAAACGGGGAGGCCCTGCACCTATAAAAGTACTGACATCAAGTGCAAGTGGGTTTTTAATAATTTTTTCCTCAAGCTTTTGTACATCTTTTGCCACCTCTTGAATGCGCGTGCCCGCAGAAGACCAGTAATCTATCATTAATTGGGGACGACTAGAATCGGGGAAAAACATCTGTTTAACAAATCCAAATCCAAAAATACTTGCTACCAACAAAACACCCAAGCAGATCAGTGTAAGAATTCTAAACTTAATCAGGCGAGTAATCACTTTCCTAAACAGAACAAACAGAGGACGCTCAAACTCTTTGCTCTCCTCCTCTTGTTTAGGCGCAGGCAAAAAATTTATGCATTGCAGAGGGGCGATGACAAGAGCAATAATCCAACTCAAAAGCAAAGAGGTTGCCACTACAATAAAGAGAGTGCGACAGTACTCTCCAGCGTCTTCTCTAGAGGCATAAATAGGATAAAAAGTGAGCACAGCAATGAGTGTGGCTGCAAATAAAGGGAATGCATTCTGTGCAGCTGCTTCAACAGCTGCTTGTACACGCTCCATACCCTGTCGAAGCCTCACAGCAATCCCATCGGTGACAACAATGGCATTATCAACCATCATTCCAAGGGCTATAATCAAGGCTCCCAAAGACATGCGCTGAAGTGGAATGTCTAGAAGCGACATGACAATAAAAGTTCCCAAAATAGTGAGCACCAAGTTACTACCAATGATCAAACCCATCCGCAATCCGCTCGGAATGATCAATACAATCAAAACAATGATAATCGCCTCGATCAGATTGATAAAAAAGCCATTCACCGCCTCATCCACAAGATCGGATTGCCACGCAATTTTATGTAGCTCAATTCCGATTGGAAGGTGATCTGTAATTTTCTCTACAGCCTCACTTAAACGCTCCCCCACATCCACGATATTCGCATCGTCCATTCCGGCAATCTGAATTCCAATCGCCTGCTCTCCATCAAAGTGGAGCATTGTAAGAGGAGGATCTAGATACCCCGTTCGAATCTGAGCGACATCTTTGAGGCGGATCACATTAGTGCTCTCTTTTTCTAGCTCGGCAGAAAAATCTTTGAGATCAAACCCCGCTTTAGAAGCGATCAGCATGTTGGACACCACATCATCAGAGCCAGGTCTTAAAATCAACTCTCCTATTTCTTCAGGGTTTGCAAACTCTCCTGTGGGAGCGATCCTAAAACGGGTTCCTCCCTCTTCTGCAGACCCCGCATTGACCACCATATTCTGTTTTTCTAAGGTTTGATGAATCGTCTCGGGAGTTAAACTAAGTTCTGTAAGCTGCTTTTCGGAAATATCGAGGTAGATCACCTTCTGTTGTACACCCCACAATTCAACCCGAGAAACCCCCGAAATAAGGCCTAACTCTTTGCGAATGATCTTAGAATAATCCTCAAGCTCCCTGTACGAAAAGCCATCTCCTGTAATGGAGAGTAAAAATCCATACACAAACCCAAAATCGTCGTGAATCGCAGGGTTCTCAACTCCAGGAGGTAGCTGTGGGACCGCGTCATTGATTTTTTTGCGCAATTCATCCCAAACTTGAGGAAGGCGGTTTGCCCAATACTCTTGTTTAATGTTCACTTTTATATAAGACTCACCCGCTCGAGAGACTGAATAGATATTCTTGATTTGAGTCATCTCTTGAATTGCCTGCTCTAGGCGATCTGTCACCTCGAGCTCCACCTCTTCTGGAGAAGCGCCCGGATAGCGCGTGATAATTGTTGCTGTTTTGACAGTAAAAACAGGATCTTCTAGCTGAGCTAAAGAAAAAAAACTGATCAACCCTCCCACAAATAAGAGCAGAGTGATAAAATACATGACCGTTCGATGCGCGATTGCGTATTGGATCAACGCTCTCATAACACCTTACGCCTCTTCTGCGGGAATAAAAGGAACTTGTTCTCCCTCAGTGTTCAGCGTCACTGGATAAACGCGCACAAGCTGCTCATCTTGCAGGTAGTTGACACCCGATGTTACAATCCACTCCCCTTCTTCTAGATCGCCTTTAATAATAATCCCTCGACTTGTGAGAGTTCCTTTTTCCACTTGCCTTTTTTCAACGCTCATCGACTCTTCATTAATGATCCAAACGTAGGTGTTTTTCAATTCATCATCAGTCATCAAAGAAGAGGGGGGAACCAAAAATCCCTCTTCATTAAATCCTTCAGCAGAACGACTGTATAAATAAGCGCTTCCGGCCATTCCTGAATAAATCGATGCATTGGAAGGTTGATCGATCACAAGAGTTAAAGGATAAGTGCGTGTTGTTGCAGAAGCTTCAGTCCCAACTTCCTTGATCGTAGCAGGGAATTCTTCTCCGGGGATCGCATCAAATTCAACAACAATCTTATCGATATTTCCAATTCCAGCAATCATCGATTCGGGAAGATCGATCACCATCTCAACCTGAGATGTGTTTAAAAGTCTCACAATAGATTGTTTAGCATTCACATACTCATAATTTTGTACATAAGTGGCAACGACAACCCCATTAAACGGTGAGCGCAAATATGTATAGCTCAGTTGATCCTCAGCCTGCTCCACCTCAGCTTCAAGCGATTTTACCTCACCCTTCAGACGATTCGCATCCTCATTTTTCTGGTCGAGTAAGCTCTCACTGATCGCTCCAGGATCTTTTTTCCAAATATTTTGTGCTCGCGTATAATCTCGTTCAGCAAAGCGCAAATCGGCCTCAGCTCGTTCGAGACGTCCTATTGCATTTTGTAATTTCACCTCAAAATCTTTTGGATCGAGTCGAGCGAGCAGCTCCTTTGTTAATACCTCATCCCCAACATAGACGGGACGTTCAATGAGTTGACCCTCTACACGAAAAGAGAGATTGACACGCTCAACAGCGCGTGTTCTACCAGGGAAAGAATGTAGACGCACCCATTGCTCCTCTTGGAGCTGCATGGCTCTTACAGGACGAATAGGCGTAGGAGGCATTGGCTTTTGACACCCTGCACACGCTAGCAAACAAACTATAATAAAAAGGATCCCTCGCATAGAACCGCATCTTAGAAAAGAGAATACATATTGTAAATAAACTCTTTGAGATCTGGGTAGAAAGGTTACAAAACAGCAAACGCGTGAGTTATTCCCCCTCCCCCTCCAATGCTGTCAATGTAAGAGCACACAAATAAATCTTTTCTCTAAAATCTCCATCCGATGATTCTACTAACAGAATAGGCAAAATCCGCCTGACGGCGGGCAGGATAGGCAGGATAAAATGATTTTTTAATCTCAAACCTTGTGCGACAAAGCGGTAGACTGCGTTTATGTCGCATAAGCGACATCATGAACAAAGAGGATTCTTCTTCTG
>JAJACO010000053.1 GCA_022601475.1 Chlamydiales bacterium | reverse complement strand
CACTAAAGTGGCCTGGACAAAAATCCCCAAAAGTTCTTTTACCCCCTCTGTAAATGCTTTTTTAATTTCAGTTTTTTGTGTAAAATCTCCTCTCTAACCTGGAGAGAAAATCTATGACACAGCAAACCCGTAGAGGGTGTTTAAAAATTTAAGTTGCTGGTATAAAGTGTCTCTTATAAATATGTAGGAGGTGTAGATGGAAAGACAAAGTTATCCTGATGATCTGACGGATCAAGAGTGGAATTTAATCCAAGATATTGTAACAAAAAGAAATAACCCTCGCGGGAGAAAAGCTAAGTATTGTAAGCGAGAAATCATAAACGCTATTTTTTATCTTCTTCGATCAGGCTGTAGCTGGAGGTTATTACCTCATGACTTTCCTCCTTGGCAAGCTGTCTATGCACAATTTAGGTGCTGGAAAAACAACAACGTATTTTTGAAAATATATGATCGCTTACGAAAAAAGATCAGAAGAAAATTGGGCAGGCATCCCGATGCTTCAGCAGGAATTATAGATAGTCAAAGCGTAAAAACCACGGAAAAGGGGGGCTTACAGGCTATGATGGCGGTAAGAAAGTACGCGGCAGAAAGAGGCATATTTTAGTTGATACAGAAGGGTTTGTAGTGAAAGTTCATATCACACAAGCTAATGTTAATGATAGAGAGGGCGCCAAACATTTATTCCGTGGTAAACGAGCTGCTAGCATCAAAAAAATTTGGGCAGACATGGGCTATCAAGGTCCAAAATTAAGAGACGTTGCAAAATCATACAACAAGGACTTAGAAGTTGTAAAAAGACCACGTTCAAGAGTTTGGGTTACACAAGAACAAATTGCATTAGGACTTATTCCTACTATGCCAGCCTTTACTGTTTTGCCGAAACGATGGATTGTCGAGAGAACTTTTGCTTGGATCGGCAGGTATAGAAGAATGAGTAAAGATTATGAATTCAAAATTCATACAAGTAAAACCATGGTTTTTTTATGTCTAGCTAGAACGTTCTTAAAGCGTTATTTTAAAATGACTTAAATTTTTAAACACCCTCTACATATGGTACAGAGAGCGAGAGATCTCTCAAATGGGGCAAAAAGGTTCCAAAACGGACGCAAGCTTGAGTTGTTCAATGGTCTCAACCTGTATTTTTAGTTTTTTTTGTGATATCATCCCTCAAATTCATAAACCTTATACGGAGAAAAAATGTTTCATTTTCCAGACGCAAAACAAATACAAGAATGTGTTTACAGCCATCCGATTTTAGCAAAAGAGTATTACCTAGAGAAAGGAGTCACAAAAGCTATTGCTGAGCTTGCAGCAGAAAGATTTACTAATGGTTATAGAACTGAACTTGGTTTAAAAACGGGAGTTATGTTCATGATTAACCACCTTGAAGCAGGAAAAGATGGCTTTTCAGGAAAACTTCTGCCTACTTTTGAATATTCGCTAATCGATTGGAATCAAATAGCAATGTGCGTAGAACGCGTCCTTATTGAGAGTGCAAATAAAAAAAATTAATTGCTGACACCATTCCCGAGAGATCTGAGCCAACTTTATGACTGTGAGATCGTTGCATAACTCAAGCTTGAATTATGCAACGATCTCATTCTGTATTTCTTGCATCTCAATTTCCTGTTGAAGATGCTTCATATCTTCGCGTCTGTACCCATTTCCAAAATCTTTGTAAAACGACTGCTGATTCCAAACATTGATTGCATTGCTTGCTGCAAAAAAACCTGTCGGCAATGTCAAGGCCCCTATTATAGCCCATAAACTAAAAGAATGAACCGTAAAGCCCGCAGCCACAGAGGTCGCGACCAAGAAAATTCCCCCCGTCGCAAAACACAAAATCGGCACACTCACCGCAACCACGCACATTGCAATGCGCCGCGCCTTTGGATGACGATCTGAATCAAAAACTCCATTAAAAAGCTGAGAAAACCCATATCCACTCAAAAGAACAGGCATAGGCAAAGCCATAAAAGCCGTGAAACTCGTAAAACTCGCAAAAGGAGTGACGAATGCTGTCATCCCACCCGCTGTCCAAATACTGAAACCCATAAACACACTAGCAACAAAAATAATTCCTACGGCTTGAATAATGCGAGCAACTCTTCTCCCTTCTGGGGTGCGCTGTCTATCTGGCCATTTCAGAAAATCTGTAATTTTATTTTCGGCCATCTCCTTTGTACCCTGAAAAAGATTTTTAGCTTGGGAGAAAGCACCTGGATTGGGATCTGCGCCCGAAACAGCATTCATGTAATAAACCCTTAGTATTTAAAAGAATATTGTATCAAATTTTTTATATAAAAATCAATAAATTAACACGATTTTTATACTTGAATAAGATTTATCTTTTCTTCAAAAACGGGTTCTTGCATCAGTTTATAGACGTGAATTGTGATGCTTACAGACAAAAGCCCCAAAAAGAGGGCTGAAGAGCCTAAAAGCGGCGTATAATAGCTTGTAATTGAAAGAAAAAGAATCGAAGCTGAGAATCCTAAAATACAAAAACCAAAAGCCTTAAGAAATTCTTTACCATCTCCCTTATTCAAAAAATAGCGAGTCGCGGCAACAAGTGGCAGAGCAATAGCCCCCACAAGACAGATAATTGGGAATAAAAAGATTTTGACAATGCCCGAAATAAGAGCAATCGGGGTCGCTAAAAATCTAGACATCACCGGATGATTTGCATACAAAGGGCCTAAACGACGGTGGACAATCCCTTCTGGAATCACCCAATCGGTAAAAATTTCAAATCCCTTACTACAACAACCTAAGCATTCCATAACAACAGGGATTATAGCTATTTAAAACAATTAACTAAAAGGAAATTGTAAAAATTTGAGTGGAGAGTGGAGCCAAATTTAGCTCAATCTGCTCTTTGTTAAATGGAATCTCAAAATTCTTAGCTCCACTTCCTCCAAAACGCTCCTCATCTGTATTAAAAACTTCTTTAATAGAGGTGATCCCCGACAATTTGAGACTATATTTTTCATGAAAAGTTGGAGTAAAATTATGCACGCATAAAAGCTCAGAGCTGCCACTTCCTTTACGTCGATAACTAATCACACTATTATCTTGATCTGAAAAATCAACCCACTCAAAGCCAGAAAAGTCGTGATCTTTTTCCCAAAGAGGTGGATTTTGCAAATAAAAGTGATTGAGTTCTCTCACAAGGTTTTGAATCGCCTGATGGCTAGGATATTGAAGAAGATGCCAATGAATTTCCTCTTTGATATTCCATTCACTAAATTGTCCCACCTCCGCCCCCATAAAGAGCATTTTTTTACCCGGCTGGCAGATCATGTAGCTTAATAACAAACGAAGATTGGCAAATTTCTGCCAGTAATCTCCCGGCATTTTTGAGAGCAGGCTCCCCTTTCCATGAACAACTTCATCATGAGAGAGCGTAAGAACAAATTTTTCTGTAAAAGCGTAGAGCAGTCCAAAGGTGAGATCGTTGTGATGGTGGGATCTAAAAAGCGGGTCTCTATGAAAATAGCGCAGCGTGTCGTTCATCCAGCCCATATTCCATTTATAGTCAAACCCTAAACCATCCCAATCCACACTGCTTGTAACACCTGTGAAAGAGGTAGATTCTTCAGCTATTGTAATGACACCAGGAAATTTATCATGAACAATGGAATTGAAGTGTTTGAGAAACTCAATCGCTTCGATATTCTCTTTGCCTCCGTATTGATTTGGAATCCATCCTTCATTTTCTCGCCCATAATCTAAATAGAGCATGGAAGCGACAGCATCCACGCGTATTCCATCAATATGCATTTTATCCAACCAAAAGAGGGCGCTTGCAAGTAGAAAATTTACAACTTCATGCCGTCCGTAATTAAAGATCAATGTGTTCCAATGGGGGTGGTATCCCTGCCGCGGATCCTCATGCTCATAGAGAGAGGTTCCATCAAAACGGGCCAAAGAAAAAGCATCTGTAGGAAAGTGCCCCGGCACCCAATCTAGCAGCACTCCAATTCCCTGCTGGTGTAGATAATTAACAAAGCCCTGAAAGTCCTCGGGTGATCCAAAACGCGCAGTGACAGCAAAAAATCCAGAAACCTGATATCCCCAAGATTCATCTAACGGGTGCTCTAACGGAGGCATGAGTTCAACGTGCGTATATCCCATTTCCTTGCAATAAGCTGCTAGCTCCAATGCAAGCTCTTTAAAAGTTAAATGGCGCCCATGCTCTAAGCGCCAAGAACCTAAATGCACTTCGTAAATATTGAGCGGTTTAGCGTCTTCTTTTTGCGCGCGCCTTTGATCCATCCACTCTTGATCGTTCCACTCAAAGTGATCCACATCAGCGACTACAGAAGCTGTCATAGGTCGCAGCTCAGCAGCATTCGCATAAGGATCTGCTTTGACCAAAAGTTCTCCTTGCTGGGTTTTGATCTCAAATTTGTACCGCTCTCCAGATTTCAAACCTGGTACAAAGAGCTCCCAAACACCAGAATTACCCATGCTTCTTAAGGGATTGACCCTTCCATCCCAAAAATTAAAATCTCCTACAACAGAAACACGCATCGCACTTGGAGCCCATACAACAAAGCTTACTCCTCTAACACCCTCATGCTCTCGCTCATGCGCGCCCATCACCTCATAGAGCTTATAGTGCACTCCTCGATTGAAAAGGTGCGCATCTATCTCTCCCCATGTAGAAAAAAAAGAGTAGGGGTCTTCTGCAAGTAGTCCATTTTGATGGTAAATCTTATAATCATGGTATGTCGTACCCCTTTCTACCTGATACTCAAAGATCCCCGCATCATGAATTTTTTTAGCTGAAACACACTGCCCACGCACTTGAAGATAAATTTCTGTAGCTCCCGGTCTGTAGAGCCGGATCACCATTCGATTATCCGATAGAGGATGTAGTCCTAAAAAACAATGAGGATCCCAATGTTCACCGTGTACAATACGTGCCAATTCGCTCAGCCCAAGGGCGCTCACTTCGTGTAATGTCATGAAACTAACTGCTTAATTTATTTTTGGAATTGATCCAATAAATAGTGACAACCCGATTTAATTTCCAGTATATCTCCACATTGATGCCGCTGCTTCCCTAAACGAAAAGAGCGTATCTGGGGATTAAAATGAAAAAGAATCTCGCCATCGTGATGCGCATGAAAATGCAGCGTACGCACACTTTTTTTGCTCCACACAATATCAAGAGTACCAAAGGTAGGGCAGGCTAGATGAAGCATTTGCCCCGCAAAAAATTCTGGGGGGAGGTTGGGTAAAATCGAAAATTCATTGCCAGATGAATGTAAAAATAAAGAGCGTATAAGCTGAGCGCCCTCTGATAAAAGATAGAGAGGTGAGCTTTTTGAAACCTGATCTGAGACTAAAATTCCTTGATGCTCGTCATCAAAAGAGCGAGGAACAAGCATCTCTCTAAAACCTGCCAAAAAAAGTTTTTTAAAAGCAGGGACAATTGTTTCGGGATGGTGAGAATCGATCGCTTTTTTACACTCCTGTAAAAGCAAAAACATGCCTACATTCTCTGCTAAGCGCTCTTTGAGCGTTAATTGCGAACCTAAAGAAAACCAAAGAGGAAAAATTTCTCGTAAATCCCCCCGTTTTTTAATCAAATCCCACTCTTGTTTTTTGTGAGACCCGAAATCTAAGCGCTCCTGAAACAGCAAAGGGGCTGTACCCGCATGTTTTTTATCAACAACCGTTAAATCTGGCAAAATGTGGAAGCGATACTGCTCACTAAAAAGAGTGACACACCCCCTTTCTAGGTCTTGGACAAGGGTAAAAAGCTTTAAAGGACCTTCTATATTCAGTTTAATTTCTTTTATAATCTCACCTGAGAGCTTCTCAATCTGAATCAATGCCGGAAAAGCGCGTACAACAAACTGAGTTGTGGGGATCAAACAAGTAGTATTTGGACGGTGGGAAAAAGGACGTAATCTATGCATGCACTCCCACCAATCCATCAGCTGTATTTTCTACTAATTTGACTTCGACGAGTTGATTGGTCGAAAAATGCTGTTTTTCTAACTTTACCGCCAAAAAATTTTCAGTATGTCCCGACAAGACCTGCGCATCACACGCTTCTGTCAAAACAGATAGAGTTCTACCCACATACTGCTCTCTTAAGTCAAAGGCGGTCTGTTCTGCGAGGCGCAACACCTTATTTTTACGTTCTAACATCACCTCTTGCGCCACTTGATTGGGATACAAAGCGGCTCGAGTGCGCTCTCTTGGGCTATAGGGAAACATATGCACCTTTGCAAATTTCACCTCTCGCATCACCTCTAAGGTCTCTTCAAAGTCAGACTCTGTCTCTCCAGGAAAACCCACAATTACATCGGTTGTAAAGGTGAAATCAGAAGAAGCTTTTTTTAATTTTTCTACAGTTTCATAAAAGATCTGCCGCGTATATTTGCGGTTCATTCTTTTTAAAATGACATTCGATCCAGACTGAAGCACAAGATGTAAACTATGGCAGGTGTTCTTTCCATTCACAATCGCATCTAATAACTTTTCATCCACCTCATCCGGATCGATCGAGGATAGGCGCACTCTTTTGACACCCTTCACCTGATCTACAGATCGGATCAAATCGGCAAGCCCTAAATCTCCATCCTCATAATCGCCCACATTAATCCCTGTAATCACAATGTCTTTGTATCCAGAAGCAACAAGCTGCTCCACCTCTTTTATCACAGCAGAGAGCTTGCGTGAGACAGAGCGTCCTCTTACATAGGGAATAATGCAATAGGTACAAAAAGAGTTGCACCCATCTTGCACTTTGACAAAAGCACGCGTATGTGCCTCAAAATTTTTGATCGAAAACTCCGGTGTCTGCTCATCGGGAAAAAGCTCCTCAATGAGACGCTCCTTATCTGCATTCGGTACAATTTTAGAAACACCCCCAATTTTTTGGATCAAATCGGGCCTTCTCTCAGAAGAGCAACCTGTAACAACAATCTCAGCATTGGGATTTTGTCGAATCAACTTCCGGATTTGCCCCCGAGAGCTTTGGTCGGCAGATTCTGTGACTGTACATGTGTTAACAATACATAAATCGGCCTCCTGCTTCTCTAAAGCCTGCTCGTAGCCAAGAGCGATCAGCTGAT
>JAJACO010000052.1 GCA_022601475.1 Chlamydiales bacterium | reverse complement strand
GTTTAAGGATCGAGATGTGCTCTGAAAGGGCAGCGACTTGAAGAGGAGTGAGTCCATCTTCTCTTTGTACTTCCAGAAGTTTTTGATCTTGGGTGTAGAGCCATTTAAAGGATTTGGGCTGATCACCTAAAGCTGCGGCATGCAAAAGGGTTTGCCCTTGAGAATCTATCGCATACAAGCGGTTGGTGTCTTCTTCGATCCAACCAATAACTCGATCTATTTCTCCAGCTTGTACAGCTAAAAAGCAAGCTTTAGAGGTATAAACAGTCGAGAGTGTTTGTAAGAGCTCTGGTGCAGTTTCTACCCAAAAGCTAACGAGAGTTTGAGATTTTTGAAAGACTACGTATTCATCCCAAGCGGGAGGTTGGTCTTGATAGCAGGGGTAGTAGAGCTTAGAAATCGGGTTATGGGGCTCAATGGAAGCAACGGGAATATAATGAGCGTTGTAATTTTGGTAAGCTCCTTTTCCTTTTAAAAGCCCCATGTCGCGACATTGTTTGGGATGGGGAACATCACTTACCACAGGGAAGGGTTCTCGCATAGAGACCCAAGAGAGCAGAAGGTGGCCGTCGCTAAACATGTCAGCATAGTGAGCGCTGTCTGTAAAGTAGATGCCACTACCAAAGTAACCAATATCTGTACTCCTCCTGTTTCCAGCTTGAGCTTGCGTATTAAAAAAATGGTGTTTGCCAAAGTAGGTAAAGCCAGCTGCACAAATGGATGCAGATTTAGCTTTGCTACTTCCATGCCACAGGAGAAAGACTTTGGCATATTTAGAAGTAGTGAGCGCACTCTCTTTCCATCTCTTAATGACCTTTTCTCTTAAAACCCGAGTTGTGCGAAAAACTCCTGTCACAAATGATTTTGAAGGTTCAGATTTTTTCTAGAAGTCCGAAGGGAAGCTCTTTAGAGCTTTCCGAGGGCTTCTGGGAAAAAGATGGGCTTTCAAAATCATTTGTGACAGGATAGCCTCTTGTAATTCAATGGAGGCTTTTTTATGGATACAAAAATTATCCTAATTTACTGTATTTGTGCGGATTTTTTTGAAAAAATAGGACACCCTCATGGCGAGTCTGTACATATGTCGGATGGTGAGGTTCTTACTCTGGCCATCGTCGCTGCCATGTTTTTTTATGGGTGCCACGAGAAGGCTCGTATTTTCTTATCTGAATATAACTATATCCCAAATATGTTAAGCAAAAGTCAGTTAAATAGAAGGTTACATGCATTTGATGAAAGTTTTTGGCAGCAACTGCTATATCAACTCTCTCGTAGCCTGCTACACTACGAAAAGACCCATGAATATGCCATCGACAGCTTCCCTGTCAGTGTTTGTGATACCCCTCGAATCAAAAGAGTGAAAATTTTCCAAGGCAAAGAATATCATGGTTATAACTCCAGTAAACAACGTTATTTTTTTGGACTCAAGATCCATATGTTGGTCACTGCCAACAAAGGCATTCCCGTAGAAATTATTTTTACTCCAGGATCCGAAAACGATATGAGAGCGTTCAAACGCTTCTCTCTAGATATTCCCGGTGGTTCCACAATCTATGGAGATCGTGCTTATAATAACTATGATTTGGAAGATTTTCTTGCCGACCAAGAAGAAATTCGACTTATTTCTCAAAGAAGAAGAAATTCTAAGAGACCATTGCTTGGGGAATTAAGATATCTCCAAAGCCGTATGAGAAAAAGAATCGAAACTGTATTCAGTCAGATGACCGGTATTTTTCCTAGAAGCATCAATGCTGTAACATCAAAAGGTTTTGAAATAAAGATAATTAACTTCATTTTAGCTTATACGTTTAAGCTGTTGTTTAAGGAGAAGTTTGCTCTCGCATAGCATGAAAAGGGGTGGCAATCTTTTTAAATCCAGCCCTCGCTTGACTTTACAAAGTCAAGCTTCGGCCTGGCTTTAAAAATCTCACCACCCCTTTTCACGTTCTACGAGAGGTTTTTCACACAACTCGGGTTAAAAGCCTGTTTCCCTGGTGCGACTGATAATACTTAACAATGGCAAGGATGAGCGCACCAGCTCCTACAAGGCCAAACACGATAGAAAAGCCTGTTCCATCTATTGGAGAATTTTGGATGATAAGGCAAAGAGCAAGAGCAACCAGACAAGTGAGAAAAACAACAAGCGCGGCCTTCTGCACTTTTTCGATTTGTTGCTTATTTCGACTTTTCAAAACACTTGAAAGATCTTCAAAACATCCTGCAACAGTATCTCGGACGCCTTCCAGTATACCTGACATGTATGAACTCCTTATTTATTGAAAAATTACGTTTTAAGAATTTATAAAGGATTTTGATTTGAAAGGCAAGCAAATTCTCTACTTAGGTCTTGACCCTAGACGCTTTAAGCAAGAAGGTCAACTGCACCATTTACCGTTGATTCGAACGGACCCTCTTCCGCTTGATTCCATACAATCTTTTTTTTCTATTGCGCATTCTCATGTGCTCTTTACGAGCCGAGTCGCTGTGGTCTATTTTTTTAACTACGTAGCTGTCAGTGATAAGACTTTTATTTGCGTTGGCGATGCAACAGCTCTAAGATTGAAAGATTTTGGGTGCCAAGCGCACTTTGTCGCTGATGAAGCGTGCGCGGAGGGAGTGCTCTCTCTTTTAGAAAGATTGGATTATCAACATATTCTTTATCCCCACTCAGCACGCTCTCGCACCCTACTGCCAGACTATTTGAGGAAAAATAGGGGAACCCCGTTTGT
>JAJACO010000051.1 GCA_022601475.1 Chlamydiales bacterium | reverse complement strand
GAGAAGATTTTACACAAAAAACTGAAATTAAAAAAGCATTTACAGAGGGGGTAAAAGAATTTTTGGGGATTTTTGTCCAGGCCACTTTAGTGACCGGCACTTGGGGGATCTCGAGCGAAGATAGTACATATGGTACAGAGAGCGAAAGATCTCTCAAATGGAGCAAAAAGGTTCCCAAACGGACGCAGGCTTGAGTTGTTCAATGGTCTCATATAATTTAATTCGCTTAAATTTTAATAATAAGTTACTCTGAAATCAACAAACACCGGAAGGAATATATGAGCCAAGAAATAACCCTTAAAGGAAAGGAAGTTCACCTTATAGGTGAACTTCCTAAACAAGGACAACAAGTTCCAGATTGTGAGCTAATTGGATCAGACTTAAAGCCTGTAAAAATTTCTTCTTTTAAAGGCAAACCTCTTCTTATTTTAGCTGTTCCTTCTCTTGATACAGAAGTATGTAGTCGTGAAACCAAACAGTTTTCTGAGCAGATAAATCAGTTTGGAGATGGATTACAAACTCTTTGTATTAGCATGGACCTGCCCTTTGCCCAATCTCGCTTTTGTGGTGCTGAGAGCATTAAAAACATCCTGACTCTATCCGATTACAGAAATCGTGATTTTGGGAAGACATTTGGAGTTTTGATCGATGAGATTAAGCTATTAGCTCGGTCTGTTTTTTTAATTGATTCTGAGTTTAAAATGCATACGGTCCATCTTGTCAAAGAAGTCTCGGAAGAACCCGACTACTCCTTAATTCTAGAGGCTGTAAAAAAACTTCTTTCTAAATGATGCAAGTGCAACGTTCCAAAGAATTTCGCTCCATTTGAGAGATCTCGAGTGAAGAACTTAAAAAACCCTTCAACTTGTTATAAAAAATCTGCTACTATTAAGTAATGAGATCAGTACACTCATTTTTATTGCATGCTACTTGTTTTTTATTTCTAACCTCTCCTCTTTTCAGTCAAGAAAAGAACGAAGGGATCCCTATAGAGAAAGAAAATGAATTTGTAATTCCTGAAAAAGTGAATGTGAAACCCATTTCAGATGATATAGAAATCAGCAATCGACTTGAGAATATTCTTAAAGCAACCGGTTGGTTTGAGAATTCTGCAGTAAGTGTCAATGAAGGAGTTGTGTTCTTAAACGGCAGGACTAAAAAAGAAGAGTACAAAAAATGGGCGGGCGACCTTGGCAGAAACACAAAAGACGTAACTGCTGTTGTGAACCAAATTGAACTAAAACCGTCTGTCTGGGATTATTCCAAGGCAATCGAGGGAATTAAAACTCTTTGGCGCCGTATTGTTCAGGCCATTCCATCTATTATCTTTGGAATCATCATTTTAGGAATAGCATGGATCACAGCGCTCTTAGTTGCAGGTGGGTTTCGTTTTCTTTTTCGCAAACGATTGAGTAACCCTCTTTTGCGCAAGATTATTTCAAGGGCAATTGGCGTGCTGGTCTTTCTTTTTGGTCTCTATATTGTATTTGAAGTTGCTGGGTTGACAGCTGTTGCCTTCACTATAATAGGAGGAACGGGGATTCTTGGAATTATTTTAGGAATCGCTTTCAAAGACATTAGTGAGAATATTTTAGCCAGTATCTTTTTAAGCATTCAGAATCCTTTTAACCAAGGAGATTTGGTTGAAATAGAAGGAACCCTTGGCTATATACAGCGTCTTACCATGAGAGCCACTGTACTTTTGTCATTGGAAGGCAACAACATTCAAATCCCTAACGCCATTATCTATAAAGCCACTATTAAAAACTACACGAGCAATCCTAAGAGACGCGAAGATTTTATTATAGGAATCAGCTACAACGATTCCATTCCTAAAGCGCAAGAAATAGCTTTGCAAGTCTTAACCCACCACCCTGGAGTCTTGGACAAGCCTGAACCATGGGTTTTAGTAGACAATCTAGGGAAATCGAATGTGAACTTGAGAATCTATTTTTGGCTTAACGGAAATGAACACAGCTGGTTAAAAGTAAGATCCTCTGTGATTCGACTCATTAAAAGAGCTTTTGCAGATGGTGGAATTACAATCCCCGATGAGGCTCGAGAGCGTATTTTTCCTCAGAATATTGCTGTTGAAATCGTTTCACCGGAGGGTCCCAAAAAAAAATCTATTAAAACAAAGGGAAAAGACGCTGTCTCTACCAATGCTGAATCCGGTCTACACAACGAGTCGAAGGAAGTTCAAGACGAAGCCTCTCATCCTTATATGCCTGAAGAAAATGGGAATCTTCTTTAAATTTTAAATTTTTTCATGAATATTTTAGCTAGTCTTGCTGCTTGTTCATATCAGCAAAAAACATCCTTACCACGAAAAGCTCTCCAGATCCTGAGTAATATCTGTCACAAAGTCAACCATGCAACGATCTCTAAGTGAATAAAGAATTGGTGTATTTACATCAAGTAAGCGAATTATCACAAAAGTCAACCAAACCTATTAACAACTTCTCTGAATCCATAGATCCCTCTCCATCTGCTGGATTCAAAAAATCTTTTGCAACCTGTTGAGAACCTCCAGGACGTTGACCTTCAATTGCCTGAACAAATTTTAATATCTTTATAGTATTTTGTATTCCTATTCCATAAAAATTAGCATCTCTAATCTCTGGATTCAGTGAGTGAAGAATGGGTGTGTTGGCGTCAAGTGAGCGAATTGTCGCAAGCACCCTAATAATCATTTCATTTGTTTTATTGTGATTTTCTACTTCTTTTTGAACTTCTGCACGCCCTTTATCACTAATTGCCATGAGTAGTCTATTGGCCCTTGGATCTTTGATCTCCGCCGTTTCATCAGCATCAACCATTTCTATAGTTTTCATTTTTTTTGACAGTGGATCTACATTCATATCTACATTCATATCCTCTCGAATTACCTCGAAGATTGGAAGGGCCGATCCACCAACTCTATTCTTAAAATCCTCACTTATTTCTGAGAGTGGTCTTTTTTTAGAAATAATTAG
>JAJACO010000050.1 GCA_022601475.1 Chlamydiales bacterium | reverse complement strand
TGGGGATTTTTGTCCAGGCCACTTTAGTGGCCGGCAGTTGGGGGATCTCGAACGAAGATAGTACATTGGTACAGCGAGAGAGAGATCTCTCAAATGGGGCAAAAAGGTTCCAAAACGGATGCAAGCTTGAGTTATGCAACAGTCTCACGAAAGCTTTTTGATAAAAAAGAGCGCTCCATATCCTATCAACGCCGCAATCACAAATGCCGGGATACCTATCAAAAAGTAAAGCACTACGCCTATCCAAACTAATGTTTTAAAGAGCCCTTTATCCTGCGCATAATCTCGCAGCTGCAAAAAATACGTGTGCACCTCGTCGTAAAAGCACATCCCAAACCCTAAGCCCACAAGACTCCCCCCTATTTGCAGATAGAAAAAGGCAAGGATGAGTCCGCTTAAAATAAGCGCCCCAGAAAATATTTCTAGGCGATTATCCCAAAAAAAATTGGGAGATGGCTGTTTTTCAGGTTCATCAGACATATACTAGATTTTACAATTTAAACTATTTACTTTAAACAACAGAATGGCATTTATCAAGTTACTGGAAAACAACGGTTTAAAAAAACTAAATCGAATTCGCTTTTTAAAGTGAATTAGTTATGTGAATTGCTTTTATTTAGCGCTTTATGTATTCTTTCTTCATTGAAACTCAGATAGGTAGGGCAGTAAGTGCGCTGGTTAGGTTATATAAATTTATTTCTTGCAGCTCTAATTATAGCATGCGTGGGTTTTTTCTTTTTAATGCCACACGAAGAGCTTGCATGTCCAATGCGACCCGCTTTAGAAAAAAAAGAGCTGCCAAAAAGCGCTTTTGGGGCTTCTGAAGAATTTTTCCATGAGATTGGTCAGGAGCTATTTACTCTAGCTTGGGTGCCACCTCAGATGCAATTGCCCGATTTAAGAGAAGTGCTTATTTTTTATAAAAAAAATGCCAGACCAGACTATCTCCCGGGAAAATCAAGTGTACAGGTCGCATTAAAAGATTCTGATCAAAGAGCGCACATTCAAGAAAATAGCCGCCTATATCTCATCTATGAAGGCAATCATCTCGCATCTATAGATAAGGTGCGTAATCAAAAATCATTTGGAAACCCCGCTCCTTTATGGGGGGAGATTTCAGAAACACATAGAGGGGCAAAAACAACCTATGCGTTTAGTCCGGAAAATTTACCCACTCCATTATGGCTTGAGATCTGCAATCAAAATGAGCACACAGTGGAGGTGTGCGTAAATATGCTCGATGAAAAAGGAGCGCTTGTCTCCGCCCCCTCGGAATTTCATCGATTTTATCTACAACCTCAAGACTACCCCAAGGCAGAAGTTGTAAGCTGGGAGCTTGGTGGTTACCGGGTGGATTCTACATTTCTTGTGCGGCAAAAAGCGCGCTGGATTGGACGCGATCTATTTTTGGAGTTGCATGGGGGTGAGGAGTACTCTCATGTGATAGGAGCTGAAAGAATAGATTTTCACGATGGAGAGGGATTCTACTCTTGCTTTGTCAAATTAGACGATTTTTTGGTGTGGAAAAACAACCGATGGGAAGTGGCTCCAAAAGGAGCTCAAACACAAAATTTACCCCTTATGGTAGTGAAGCGTATCGATGACAAGCTCCTCAATTTCGAAATTTGGGACCCCGAGGGAAAGAGAAAGCTCCCTCTTAATTTAATCCGCGCAAGAGAGCAGCACGCCGTTCCTAATATTTCTCAAGATTTTAAATTTGTCGGAGCCAAAACCTGGGCGCAATTTACAGTTGAATGTCGCAATCAGGGGCGCATGACCTTAAAACCGCACGATTGGCTCGTTTGTACACAAGAGGGGTGGCAAAAACTCGATACCCCCGAACAAATCGATGCTTTTGTAGAACAAACACTTGTTGGGCCTCTTTTTGTGCTCGATCAGATGACCAAACAAAACGGGCGTCAAGTGCTCACAGGACACCTTTTTAATGCAACACGCACCGAGGTATCCCAGGTAGAGCTAACCGCAGCTGCAAACTCCCCGATCACAAATCTCACCTCTCGCATCCCTAAAAATCCGCCCATAATACCTAAACATATTCAAATGGAAGGAGAAAGAGAGTGAAACCCCCCTCGTTTTTAATCGCCTGTCTTGGCCTATCTCTAACAAGTGCCCCACTCTGTTTGCCGGCACAAACCATTGCAGAAAAAAAAGAGAGTTTTCAACGCTCAGATAGCGATCTAAATCCCGAAACTTTGGAACAATTGAGAAATGTCAATCAAGATTTAGAAGAAAATCGGTACGAGTTAAGTGAGTTGTATAAGCAAGCAGAGGCTCTTTTTCAATCTGGGGCAGACTTGCAGCACTATACGCCTCTTCTAGATCAGATTCGCAAGCTAAAGGCCGAAATTGCACAGATTCAGACGATGTGGCGAGATGAAACCTCCTCTCTTATGCTCAATGAAGAGTACGCCCTTTGGCACCAGCCTGAGACATCATTACATCAGCTTGTGATGGATTATGGCGCGGCAGATTATGTATATATTGTGCCGCCTGAGGTGGGAGGGATGCGCATGAGTCTCAACTCCAATCTTCCCATTCCTCGAGAGTCGTGGGGAGAGTGCTTGGAATTGATCTTGAATCAATATGGCATTGGCATTAGAGAGCTTAACCCTTACATACGCGAGCTTTATATCTTGCGTAACGATCCTTCTGGTGTTAAGGCAATTGTAGATGATCCACAGCAGCTCGATTTTTATGCGCCCACAGCGCGCATTTGCTATGTGCTCTCTTCTGGCAATACAGATCCAAGGTCGGAACAACTCTTTTTGCAAAAATTTTCTAACCCCACGACAACAAAAATTGAAATTATCGGGGGTAGAATCTATATAACAGCTTCTGTAGAAACGATCGAAGAACTTCTGAAGGTGTACGCTTTTGCAGGCACAGGAGGCAAAAGACAAGACTTTCAACTCATCTCTCTTTCCAAAATTTCCGCAAAAGAGATGGAGATCATTTTAAACTCCGCTTTTCATGATGGGAAGGTCTCTGCTGAAGGTTCTACTTTGCGCGTGCTGCCTCTAGAATCTTTGTCGCACGCCCTTTTTCTAACAGGCTCAAAAAGCGATGTAACAAAAGCGCTCACCTTAATCGAGGATGTGGAATCTCAAATCGAATCTCCTCAAGAAAAAACTGTTTTTTGGTACACAGTTAAGCACTCTGACCCCGAGGAATTAGCGGCTGTTTTGGCCAAAGTTTACGATGTGCTCATGGGCAATGCGATCCAGGGAGCTAAAGAGAGCAAACCGGAAAAGAAAGAAACACCCAAAAAAGGAGAAGCGGCTCTCATCATTCCTCCTGCTAATATTGGAGCTACAAGTGGAAATAAAAGAACGGCGCACAAAACAGCCGATGGACAAAATAATTTTATCGTAGATCCTAAAACAGGGGCTATTATTATGGTTATTGATGCTCCGGCTCTCCCTAAAATTAAGGAGCTGCTTAAAAAACTCGATGTACCAAAAAAAATGGTTCAACTCGAGGTGCTCTTATTTGAGAAAAAAGTCTCCAACTCCAATAACTTTGGGCTCAACCTTCTTAAATTAGGTTCGCAGGCTAAAAATGTAGCGCAAACCGGTCTAAGCTGGGGAACAGGTAGTGCGAGTGGTGGAATTTTAGACTTTTTAGTGTCGCGCAAATCGGGAAGCGGTATTCCCGCTTATGATCTCACCTATCAATTTATGTTGGGCCAAGAGGATGTGCAAATCAACGCAAGTCCTTCTGTAACAACGATGAACCAAACACCTGCTAAGATCGCAATTGTTGAGGAAGTTTCAATTGATTCTGGGTCAGACAAAAATGAAAATCGCATTTTTAACCGCGCTCAATATGGAATTGTCATCGAAATCACCCCCACTATCAATATGGATGAAGAGAGTGAAGATGAGAATGAAGTGGCGTATGTGACACTCGATACCAATATCACCTTTGATAATCCCAAAAAGAATCACGACGATCGCCCCGATGTCACAAGACGGTTGATCCAAAACCATGTACGCATTGCCGATGGTCAAACAGTCATTTTGGGAGGATTACGGCGCAAAATATCTCAAGATACAAAAGATAGCATCCCTTTTTTAGGAGAAATCCCCGGTCTTGGCAAGCTGTTTTCCCATACTGAGACAACAGATAGCAGTACAGAGATGTTTGTGTTCATCACACCCAAGATTATTTCAGATCCTATCGAAGATGCAGAAATGCTGCGTCGCGCTGAGCTTAAAAAAAGACCTGGAGATATCCCTGAATACCTTCAAGAGCTTATAAGTGCGCAAGAAAAAGAGAAAAAAAGGCTCTTCCAGGGCACTTTAACAGCCCTTTTTGGCAGAGAAAAATCAACAAATGCGCAAGCCTCCAAACGAGCAGAAGAGTATGACGGTCGATGAGCAGAAAAAGTTAGCGACAAAACTTGGCATGTTGATTGTCAATGAGCCCACAACAGATAAGTCTCTTTGCGAAAAAATTCCCTACATTTTTGCCCGCAAGCACCTGATCATCCCCATCGAAGAAAAAACGGAGCAAACGGTTGTTGCTGTTGCCGATCCGCTCAATTTAGATGCTCTAGATGAACTGCGATTATTACTCAATAAAGAGATTCAAGCCGTTTTCTCGCCGCAAGATAAAATCCTCTCTTTAATCGATGCTTGCTACAACACAGAAGAGGGGGCTGCCTCAGATTTTTTAGCCCATCTATCTGAAAATGGAGAGAGCTCCCAGGTAGGGGGGAACTCATTTGAAGTGTACGATCTTTTAGAGATCAAAGAAGAAGCTCCGATTATCCGCCTTCTCAACCTGATTTTAAGTGAGGCGATTCAACAAGGGGCATCGGATATTCATTTTGAGCCGTTTGAAAACGACCTTAAAGTGCGCTACCGCATCGACGGGGTGCTTCAGGCACGTCACTCTCCTCCAAGAGAGTATCAAGGGCAGCTGATCACACGCATTAAGGTTTTAGCCAAGCTTGATATCGCGGAGCACAGACTGCCTCAAGACGGGCGCATCAAGCTTAAAATGGGAGGGCGGGAGATCGACTTTCGGGTGAGCACAGTTCCTGTGGCAAACGGAGAGCGGATTGTGATGCGGATTTTGGATAAGGGCAACGTCGTTGTGGGGCTCGATAAGCTCGGAATGCTCCCCTCAACAGCAGATGCATTTAGCCGCTTACTCTCTCTTTCCGAAGGGATTGTACTTGTTACCGGCCCTACAGGAAGTGGAAAAACAACCTCTCTTTATAGCGCACTTTGCGAGATTTATAATGATGAAACAAACATCATGACCATTGAGGATCCTGTTGAATATAAGCTCAAGGGTGTCGCTCAAATCGCTGTGCACCCCAAAATTGGACTCAGCTTTGCACAAGGTTTAAGACACATTTTGCGACAAGATCCCGATGTTGTGATGATCGGAGAGATTCGCGATACCGAAACGGCTGAAATTGCGATTCAAGCCTCTCTTACGGGCCACCTAGTATTTAGTACTCTGCACACAAATGATGCCCCCTCTGCCATTCCAAGACTCATCGATATGGGAGTGGAACCTTATCTACTCTCTTCAACAGTCGCCGGAATTTTAGCTCAAAGACTTGTGCGCCAAATCTGCCCCAACTGCCGCAAAAGCTACACGCCAAATAAGGAAGAATTAGAAGAGCTCAACCTAAAAAAAGAGCAGCTGGATGGAGACGTTCTCTACTGCGGAAAAGGATGCCCCGAATGTTATGGATCGGGTTATAAAGGGCGACACGGCATCTATGAGCTGCTTGTTGTCAATCAAAAGCTACAATCACACATCGCAAAAAATACCGATGTCACTGCGTTGAGAAAGCAAGCCCTCGCCTCCGGAATGATCTCTTTACGCGAGCATGGCGCGCATCTTGTAAAATCTGGCATTACAACAGTCGCTGAAGTGCTGCGTGTCACAAGGAAATACGAGTAAATAGTATGGAGCTTTATCAATATCGCTATATCAATGCTAAAGGACACAAAAAAACAGGTCTCATCGACGCCCACAGCAGTTTGGAGGCAAAAGAAAAACTACGCGCTCAAAATATCTTAGTGCTCTCTCTAGCGCTTGCTAAAAACACAAAGCAGAGCTTTTTTAAAAAAAAGCAGAAAAATCTTAAAACAGCAGGGCTCATCACCTTTACCACACAGCTTGCGGGTTTACTCACAGCCGGGATGCCCTTATATGAGAGCTTGTTAGCCGTTGAAGAGCAATACCGCAACGAGGCGTATCACCCTCTGCTATTAACCCTCTGCGAGCAGGTAAAAGGAGGGGTTGCGCTTTCAGAGGCTCTTTTGCAATTTCCTAAAAGTTTTAGTCCCCTTTACTGCTCGATGATTGCAGCGGGAGAATCTGTAGGAGCTTTAGATAGCAGCCTAGAAAAGCTCGCCTTGCTTTTGAGTAAGCAGGATAAATTAAAAAAACAGCTCTCCACAGCGATGATTTATCCTCTGGTGCTTTTTTGTTTTTCTGGGCTCGTCTGCTTTTTACTCATGACCTTTGTAATACCCTCGCTCCAAACACTCTTTGAAGATCGGGAGGTGAATCAATTCACCCGCCTTGTGATGCAAATTAGCCACTTTCTCACCCACCGCAAGCTGATTTATCTTCCTCTGCTCACGGCCACTCTAGCGACTTCTATCTATACGTTTTCAACCGCAAAAGGAAAGCTTTTTATCCAAAAAACCGTGCTCAAGATTCCCATCTTAAACACTTTGATCATTCAAACGAGTATGGCTCGATTTGCGCGCACAATGGGCACCCTTTTACAAGGAGGCGTCTCGATCATTCAGGCGCTCCAAATTGGACGCAAAGTGATGCGCAATCCCCTGTTAGAAGAAATCATCGAACAATCCGAGCATAAAATTGTAGAAGGAAGCTTGTTGAGTATTGAGCTCAAAAAATTTAAACTTATCCCCTCTCTTGTCCCTCGTCTGCTGGCCATTGGAGAAGAGGGAGGGAGCACTCCTTTGATGTTCCAAAAGATCGCAGACCTCTATGAAGGAGAAGTTGAAAAAACTTTAAATCGTGTCACAGCGCTTGCTCAACCGGTGATTTTGATCATTATGGGCGGAGTTGTGGGATTAATTATGTTAGCTGTGTTGCTCCCTCTAACGGATGTCAATGCATTTTTATAAATAAGGTGAAAAAATGAAAAATAAAAGAAAAAAACGCGCTGTCACCCTGATTGAGATCATGATCGTGATCTTATTAATCGGTATGATTGGAGGAGCGCTTGCCTTTAATATGCGCGGTAGCATGGATAAGGGACGGGTCTTTAAATCGGAGCAAAATGCCACACGGGTCTATGACGCTTTGATGATGGAGTACGCCCACGGAGAGCTATTTCTACCAGAAATCATTGAGAATAAAGAAGAAATCTTAAATAAATCCCCTTTTCTCAAAGAGGGCGCCAAACTACTCAATGATGGATGGGGACAACAGCTCACCATCGAAATTCAAGAGGATGACCTCATCGTCTACTCTGCAAAAGCTAAAAGCTGGGAAGATGCACATAAAACGACCAAAACGGCTCAATAAAAGAGCCTTTACCCTCTTTGAAATCTTGCTTGTGATCACCCTCATGGCAACCGCTCTTGGCGCCATTGGCTTTCCCACATTGCAAGCGATGCGGGGCGAAAAATTTGAGCGAGCTGTCGACCAGGTGATTGGAAAATTGGCACTCGCTCAAGAGCTCATGCTCGATTTTCAAACCGACGTCATCTTAAGACTCGAACAAAAACAAAACGGCTTACAATGCACCTTTCAAACCCACAAAAAACTGCCCACACACATCCAAAAAGCACTCCACCAAAATAGCACGCTCGTTGGAGTTGAGCAGATCAGCTTTGATCAAGAAGTCTACAATACACTTGAGTTGCACTACGAAGGCTCTTTGGGGGCCACTCCGCAAGGGACGCTCGCACTCTTTGCTCACAACAAAAAACAAACCATTAGTTTAAAAGGCTACCCAACTAAAATCACAAGAGGAGAGTATGTTCAAAAAAGCTTTGAAGCGCCCTATCCAGAAGAGATCCTTTCTCTTATTTGAGCTTTTAATCTCACTAGCGCTCATCACTCTCTGCCTATTGCCCCTCATTCACCCTCACATTGCCATGCGCAAAAGCGAGCTGCAAAATTTAGAAACCATCCAATTAGAGCAGCATGCACAAACAGCTTTTTGCTCGGTAAAGCAAAAAATCTATGAGAATCGAGAGTACCCTTGGGATACTCTCCTAAATAAAACAATTAAAGACTCTCTTGTCGATCCTTTTTATGTCTATCTCGACCAAGAAGAACCTCGCATCTACACCTGTCACTACACCCTCCAAGCGGTAGAAACGGCCAACAAAAACAGTACATCCAAAAATGCGCTTGTTCTAGAAATCAATCTCACTTTTCAAAATCAAAACCACACCACCAAATCTCTTGCTCGCACTCTCTACCTAGAAAGACACCCTCAAAGGAGTTCTGTATGAGAAAAAAACGCTCCTTTTCTCTCATTGAAATGCTCATTTGCTTTACCCTCTTTTCTCTACTCACAACCTCTCTCTTTTTTTGGTATAGAAATCTCTCCAATCAAAAACTCGCTCTACAAAAAGTGCGTTGGCCTCTTCTACAAGAGAGATACGCCCATCAACGGCTCCAAAATATTCTCCCCCGAGCACAAGGTCCTTTTTTTTCAGAATATGGTGACAATAGCCTCGTCTTCACCTTTGATCGCGGCCCTTACTCAGACCCTCAGCTCTCAGAAAAAGTGCTCGCAAAACTCTACCTCGACCAAAACAACCTTGTTTTAAGCATCTGGCCCATGCCCGAAAAAGAGAGCTTGCGCACCCCTTCCCAAACGTATCTTTTACTGGAAGAGGTCTCCGAAGCACGCTTTGAGTTTTATTCTCCTCCCGATCTTCTTAAAAAACCTGTAGACCCCGCTCAAATAGGATGTCCTCTCCCTCAGGAAGGGTGGCAAGATAGCTGGAGCGCTCACTATCCGCAACTCCCCGCCTTTATCAAACTCGAAATCAAAAAAGAGCACCCTCTCACCTTCGTATTCGATCTCCCCATACCCATTATCCACCCAAAACAAATAGGCGCTGCATGAGTCCCTACCTCTTCACTCTCACCTTTCTTTTTATGATGAGCTTTTTAACCTCCAGCCAAGTGAATCAATTTAAACAAAACACCCTTGAGATGCGGCTGTATCAGCAATCTAGATTGACTTTTGCTCAAAAAGAGGAATTGCGAGAACTCTCGCACCTCGAAGAATTTCGTGCATCCACCGAAGCGACTACACAAGAGCGGAAAAAAGCTAAACCCATCGCAACCAAATGCACCTCTACCGCCAAACACTCCACTCCTCTGTGTTTTAATACTGCTCGTCCACCCAATAACTCCCGACTCAACATCTACCTTCTACTGCATGGAGAGCGTACGCGCAACACCCCCAAAGAATTTGCTCTTGAGGAAACGCTCGCTAACCTCATGCGCAACCTCTACCAAGAGGCCCCATTTTTCCATCAAGTTTCCAATGCAGAAGAGCGCATTATCGAAAAGCTCATCGAAAAAAAAGAAGAAACCCTGAATTTTGATTCTCCCGATCAACTCAGCGTACTTTCAATGGACGATCCGCAGCTTCAACAAGTTTTCTACCAAATGCTTAAAGGAACAGCAGAAGCGCCCTCTCTTCTCAATTACATCACCTTTGATCGCTCGGAAGAACGCCTGCGAGGACAGCGCCGAAAAATCAATCTAATGTTTGTTTCACAAGAACTTCTACACGCCATCTTTCCACGAGGAACAGTCGCCGCAGACCTTCTTCAATACCGCGATTCTCTTTGGGCAGAGATCTTCGACCAAGAGGAACATCGCCTCGAAAGATCTGCTGAGGAATGCAAAAATAGAAGCCAGCTTAAGCAAGATCTCCATACTGCTTTTGCAAACATTTTAGAAAGTAGCGGTTACTCAGTCAATGGATACAAATCGCAAGTATTTGACTTTGGAATTGGAGATTCCGGAAATATTCTTTTTGTGAAGGATGCTTCTACCGGAGAGATTGTGCGCGAGAAGTACACAGACGTTCTACAACGCACTCGCTATAAAAAGCATTCCTAGAAAGAGTCAACTAAGGTCTGTGAGAAGAGGGTATATCAACTCGAAGTTTAGATTAACAGGGTGGGCAGGATCCGCCTAACGGCGGGTAGGATGGGCAG
>JAJACO010000005.1 GCA_022601475.1 Chlamydiales bacterium | reverse complement strand
TATGACGGTTGTGATATCAGGCCTTACTCCTCTTCGAATGCGAATTCTCTCTTGCTTTCCGCCGTCGGTCCAAAAAATATATGGATTGTCTGCATGAACTGCTCGCTATTGATATTCAATAAATTGCGCTCAATGTCGGTTCCTACACCTCGCAACCCTGTCAGTAATAAACTTTTTTCTGGCCTTCTAGCCCGCATTCTTCCAAGTAAAATTTCTGCTTGTTTAAGGATTGGGCCTCGTCCAACGAGCTCGGGTGGAGGAGCCCCAGCTCCTGGTGAATAGGGGTTTTTGATAGGGTCCATTTCTTGCCTCTTCTAGGTTATATCAAGTTATATACAGATATAGCACATTTTCGCTATAACTAACTATAACCTTGTATAAGATTGCACAAAATTAGGGGAAATTAGAGAAATGGGTTCAAAATGAGACCAATCAACAGTTCTGAACTTGTCTCTCCACCTCCAAAATGAGAAGGCCAGGAGTTAATCCTGGCCTTTTCTTTATAGAATCGCATGAATGTTCGAAAATGCCAGACCTCACCCATGAAATCAATTTTTGATAGGCTTTTTGATTTTAAAGGAGATTTTTTCCTTCAGCAATATTAAGTAACTCAGGAAGAATATATACTGCTGATTTTCTTCCTGATGCCTCCTTCAGTAATTTTATGAATCCCGCACTCTCAAGTTGAGATAATATTTTTCCTAAAGTTGTTCTATTTGTAATTCCTGTAAGCTTCATGAACATACTGGTATTCATAATGGGTATTTGAAAAAATGCATCCAATGCAGACTGAGCAAACTGTGATTTTGTTTCTTTCTGAAACTCTACTTTGAACTTTTCATATAAATTGAGAATATCTTTTGCCTTGTTAGTATTTCTGATTGCTTGGATACGCACAGCTTCTAGAAAAAAGCTTAACCAACCAAACCAATCACTTCTGGCAGAAACACGGCCCAGGACATCACAATACTCATCTCTTTGTTCTTCTAAATACTCACTCAGGAAAAACATAGGTCTATGCAGCATTTTTTTCTGGTATAAAAAAAGTGGAATAAGAATTCGCCCAATACGCCCGTTTCCATCCATAAATGGATGGATAATTTCAAATTGGGCATGGACTACAGCAAGCTGACTCACCACTTCTTCATTTAAGCCAATATAGGACACCCAATCTTCCAAATGGTCACGAATAGTTAGAGGGGAAGGGGGGATAAATGACGCTTGTTCTATTTTACAGTTTTTTGGTCCAATCCAATTTTGGTCGGTACGAAACTCTCCCGGTTTTTTATCTTTTCCCCTCACACCTTGCATAAGTATTTGATGAAGAAACTTTATCAAACTGAGTGAGATTGGGCGCCCTTGTTCCAATGCAGACTCAGCTGCTAAAAGGGCTCGTCTATAATTTTTAATCTCTTGTATATCATTAGTTTTTTCTGGGTCAAACTCAGAGCCTGCCTCAAATTCTAGTACTTCTGAATTCGTGGCATTTGTTCCCTCAATTCGAGAGGATAACACCGCCTCATTCAAAGTAAGTGGAGACAGTAATATCTCAGGGTTGACCATGCCATGCAATAATCCATCATATCGGGCTAAAGCGGCGTTTGCTTCTCCTATTAATCTGGTTAGACTGGCCCAATCGATATCTGAGATTGGAAGTTTATCGGGTTTAAACGGATTAGACATCGTCTCTACCTTATTTTGTGTTTACTCTGCTTTATACTACCGTCTTAGCATACACTATATTGCATTTTTAGTGTATATAAATAACTTCCTACACTGAATCATCCGATATTGAATGCTTTAGACATACATTCCAGTGTATACTACAGCATTTATATACACTATAACACGTAAAAGTGTACTCAAAATCAGATACAGCAGCAGGCAAGAAAAGGTTCTGGAAGGACCATCGATACCCAATCAACAGTTCTGAACTTGTCTCTCCACCTCCAAAATGAGAAGGCCAGGAGTTAATCCTAGCCCTTTTTGTATCCAATTGCAGACCTGACCCCGTCACACTTTTTTTCAACTTTTCTCTCAGTAATTAGTCAACACAGCCGATTTTTTTTGGAAACGATACATTTTTTAAGAGTTTCATGTATCCTACTTTGCATGTCTATTCTTCCAAAAAATCAATATGGATGTCCCTACCTTCAGTTAGCCCCGATGGAAGGGGTAGGTGACCGCTACTTCCGGAAGGCGATGGCCTCTGTTGGGGGATTTAACGAGGCGGTCCGTGATTTCTTGCGCGTTCCTACCAATGCCCATGTCAAAAGCCTGGCCTGTATTTATGACGCCGATGAATTAGCCCCCATCTCCCTTGCCGCTCAAATCATGGGCTCCGATCCAGAGTTAATGGCCAGAATGGCGCAAGAGCTTGTCCGCAGAGGGGCGCCCCGCATTGATGTCAATTGCGGATGCCCCTCTAATGTAGTAACAGGGCGAGGGGCCGGCTCTAGTCTACTCAAAGACCCAAATTTTTTGCTTAAGGTTACAAAAGCCGTCGTACAAGCTGTCCCTGTTCCCGTAACACTCAAAATGCGCTCGGGGTACGCAGATATCTCGTTATTTACTGAAAATGTCCTCGCTGCGCAAGAGAGCGGAGTGCGCTACATCACCCTCCATCCCAGAACAAAGATTGATGGCTACCGCCCGCCCGCTAGGTGGGATCTCATTGCAAGGGCAAAGTCTCTTTTAAAAATTCCCCTTGTCGGAAATGGCGATATTCTCACCGTGAAAGATGCCGTTGCTATGCTGGACACTACCGGCTGTGACGCACTGATGATTGGGCGGGGCAGCGTCATGAATCCCTTTCTTTTTCTGCAAATCCGTGCCCACTACTCTCAGATATCTTACCTGCCAAAGTGGGAAGACCTCATAACCTTCATTGAGGTCTATCTGGCAGAAATGCCGGACGATTTTTCCATGAAGTTGCGCATAGGAAAATTAAAGCAGCTCCTCGCGATTGTGTTCAAAAGCAATGCGGAATTGGCAGAAGTAAGACAGTCGGTCCTAAGCTCTGCATATACTAACCCTCACTCTTTGCTAGAATTTTCTAAACTCCACTTGAAAGAGCGTTGGACCCCATCTATGTAACACAAGATGCCGAAACAATTGTCGTAAGAAAAATGCCCGGCTTGCACGCCTAAGCACATGAATGATTAGAAACCTACATTAACAAAGACGTAGAGCGTGGTTGTTACCTAATTCACTGAGAGCTCTTTCATATCGAGATCGTTGCATAACTCAAGCTTGATGTCGTTTTGAAACCTTTTCGCCCCATTTGAGAAAATACTCTCAAAGGTTTACAACACACCTGTTGGACGTAAAAGCTATCCTGCATTGATGATGTTCAAATGTTTGCTCCTTCAAAACTGGTACAACCTATCAGACTTTCGAGCTTGAAAGATCTGTTGATGATCGTCTCTCATTTAAACGGTTTGTTGGTCTAGAATACACAGATGCAACACCTGATCACTCGAGCTATTGTAGATTTAGAAATCAACTATAGCCAAAATCACTTAAATTAGTTATAGCACCAACCTATTTAATCAACGCGAAGAAGCAAAGACGATAGAGTAGAGCCCGGGGTTTAATCCGAGCCCCCTCGTCGCACCGTACGTACAGATTTCCAGTATACGGCTCACCGACAGTCCTCGTTATAAGGCATTACACAACGCAACTACGAACATTATAAGCATCTTAATCCCATTCGCTTGAGTCCAACGTATAGAGTTTCTCCATCTTAAAGGGTTTGCTTTTCCGTTGGCTACGATTTTTGAAGAAACTCCTGAAACGTATTTGCATATAGTAGTTGATTTTCCTAAATTCTTTCTTGGGATATCCCCAAGAAAAGTAATTCTTCCACCCCGTTGTAATCTCATTGATTTTTGAAATTGCAACCCCTTTGGGTAGTTTATAACTTCTCTAAGTTCTCTCCCGTATTTTCTCTCGAAGTGCACGAGTTGCTTTCTTCGATGGAAATTTATTTAGGTATTTGTTGGGTCTTCCATGTAGATCTTTATCCATTCTCATAGAAAATCCTAGAAAATCTAGTTTCTCACCCTTCCTCTTTATGTCTACGATCTTCGTTTTCTCCTTGTTTATACTCAATTCAAGGTCGTCTTCAAGCTTCTTTACTATCCAGTCTTGGATATGATTCCCCATATACTTTGCCATTACTACAAAGTCATCCGCATATCGTATTAGCCTTGCATTTGCAAATTTCCTCGGAGAATCTCTATCCTCGTAGAATGCTCTGTCAAATTCGTGTAAATAAATATTCGCAAGTAATGGTGAAATAACTCCTCCCTGAGGTGTTCCTCTGTGAGGATTCCATCCTCTTTTGCCACCATGTGACCGCATCGTTTCGCGTGGTTGGTAACTCTTCCACGCCGACGCGCAGCTAAATGCTGAATATGCAATTGGCATTTCTAGTTCCTTTCAACTAGATAGGTTAGTAGTGTTTTACACCCGGCACAACCTAAGACGCCAAGAAAAAATAAATCTTTGGTTATATGGGACTTGAATACATTTGTCTTTGCGCCTCAGCGCCTTTGCTTCTTCGCGTTGATTAAGTGGGGGTGTGGAATTTAGCATAAACCTTGATAAACATCTTACTTCTGTGCTCTAAAGCTCTAAAGGATTATTG
>JAJACO010000049.1 GCA_022601475.1 Chlamydiales bacterium | reverse complement strand
CTCATAACCCGTCGGTCGGTGGTTCAAATCCACCTTGCCCCATTTCTTTAACTCTGTATAATTCGGTAGTTTTTGTCTGACATAGTCCCTCGATTACTAACGCAAAAGGGATTATGTCAAAATTTTTTTCAGAATTCTATTTCTTTTGCACTATTTCATTAACGATCAATTGAACCTGGTTTTAAATGAATTTTACAGTTGTTTTCCTGCACTCTGACATATCAAATATTATGATGAATTTCTCAACCGATGTGAAAAAGAAGAGACAGAGAAGAGAGAATTTTCAGATCGAGGATTATTCAGAAGTCGAGTTGGATGAACATTTTTTGCCATTTTATGAAGATAATCTGAAGAAGAATAAAGACATCAGACCGTAACGAAGCTTACATAACAATTTCTTGTTCCAGGAGAGATACAGAAAATTTTCTTGAAGGGTTTGTAAATTTGATCATACAATGGACGGTTAATATCAAGGGATTATTTGAAGATTTATATGACAACAACTGTAAAATCATTCCCAATAGACACTTTACCTCTAAATCAGATGTTGCCGGATGAAACAATTCGGTTAGTCGAGGAAATAGAGAAAGGATACTCATGTAAGAAGTACTTGATCACAACAACTTCTAATCTGTATTTCCTTCGTATTCAGAATCAAAAAAACATCAATACATCTCTTGAAATTCGGGTTACTCAGATAGCCACTGAGTTGGGAATAGGGCCTCAATTGAAAGCTCATAGCAACGAACATAGACAGCTACTTCTAGAGTACGTATCTGCGCAAAAATGGCCCTCTTTCAAAGAAAACTCTCATCCTTTTTGCGAGGTCATGTCTCGACTAAATGTGTTTCATGAGAATAGCATCAAGTTATTAGACAAGCCGAAAACAGATAGTTATTCGCCATTTTCTTATCTAATCGCGGATGGAAACGAAATGATGAGCAGTATTTCTAGTTTGCCTAAGCATTTTTCTCAGGCTGTTGCAAGTGTTCAATTGGTGTTTATGTCTCTTTTACCGTGGTTAGAAGAACATGCAACCTATTGCCATGGAGATTTTCACAAAGACAATGCCTTATATGATGGCAAAAGGGTATTTTTGATTGATTGGGAGACTGTCGCATGGGGTGATCCTCTTTTAGATGTGGTCAAATTTTCCCTAACTTTGGAGAGTGAAGATCGGATCAAACTATATGCGGAATACCTAGGTAACGAGCCAACTGCCAAGCAACTTGCTCATTTTCATCTGATTGACATCACATTTCTAATGGTTGTCGTAGTTAATCGACTGAAATTAGCTTATAGCCAGGAAAAACCTGATTCTGAGTATCTTTCGAAAAGTGAGATGGAAGAGTTATTGGATTCTTCCGAACCAGTCCCATCATTTTTATCTGTTTCTTATGGGGACACTTCTCCAAAAGGAAGACAAAGAGGAGCGCTCTACGCTCTCAAAGAATTCATGCAGAAAACAAATAGTGAATCCTCTTTTTCTTCCTACATAGATCGAGTGAAGGAGATGTAAGCCCAGAATTTCTCCTCTGGCAATTAAGCAACTTGTGGCAACGCGCACAACGCGATGCACTATCTGCTTTAGGACTTACCCATGTACAGTTCGTACTTTTAGCCGTTACCACCTGGCTGGGTGCACAAGACATGGGGGTCACCCAAGCAAAGCTGGCTGAACAGGCAAGGACAGACTGCTGCTAACCCTCTGATGACATCTCAAGTAATAAGAGTACTGGAATCTCGCCAGCTAGTCGATCGAAAAAAAACACCCTCGTGATACCCAGGCATTGCTTCTAAATGTCACGGACGAAGGCAAAAAGCTTATACAGCAAGCAATCCCAATTGTGGAACAAGTGGATCACGATTTTTTTTCAAGATTGCAAGATCATGGTGCATGCCGCGACTCGCAGTCACCCTCTTGTTGAATGATTTGATTTCTTTCTTTCGCTAAAAAACACTGTTTTTCTGCCAAAAGGGGGACATTGAGCAATAATCCGATACTTAAAATAAAAATTGTTCTTTTCATTCTTCCTCTAACTGGAAAAGTAATTTGAATGGAGCAGATGATAGCACTCTGGTCTTATTCTTGCCAGGTTGCGGTGCAACGCGGTGCACGCAAGTGGCACTTTAATGAACATCAACCACAAAAAACCAATAGCATTTTCAACGCAAATGCCCTATCTTATTGCTCAAAGCGGTCGGTTCTTGATGGTTAGTGTGCGCTTCCCGCGCCCTCATAACCCGTCGGTCGGTGGTTCAAATCCACCTTGCCCCAACCTTTATTTTGATGAATCACTTACTTTTTCCAAGGCTAATCTTCATACTGATAAGTCTATGCAAAATGCATAGGTTGTCAGATTTTTCGTCAGCTTTATTTAACTGCTGCTAACTCTTAATCAAGAGAGGGTGCTATTTAAACGACCATGTGTTATTTGTGATATATATATAAATTTTTATTTTATCTTCGCAACAAACATCTTGAATCTCACATATTCGGATTAAAAATTAGATATGGTTAGCAAAAATAAAGCCTTTACTCTTCTCTCTCTGATGTTCGTTCTATTCTTAGATGGTCTAGGACAGGGAATTGTTTTTCCCATTTACAGCAAGACTCTCTTTGATCCACACTCTCATCTACTTGCTGCAACAACCTCTCCTGCAATGCGCAATATTTGGTATGGGATTTTAGTCGGAGCCTTTTTTTTCTGTTGGTTTGTCGGGGCCGCCATTTTAAGTGATTTGTCCGATAAGGGAGGACGCAAAAAAATACTGATTATCTGCTTAAGTGGTTCGGCAATAGGCAATATCCTTTCAGCTCTTGGATTTACCTTTCAAAATATCTGGCTTCTTCTACTGGGAAGGATCGTTGTAGGGATTACAAATGGAGGTCAACCCATTGCTCAAGCCTCCATTGTGGATACCTCCCCAAAAGAAAAACTAAGCCGCAATCTCGGCTTGATTGTGATGGCCGTTTCTCTTGGAATTATTGGAGGTCCTCTTGTAGGAGGATTTTTATCTAACTCTGCACTCGTTTCTTGGTTTAAAGAGAGTACCCCTCTTTATTTAGCAGGCATCTTAGCCCTTTTCAATATCTTACTGCTTTTAGTTTTTTATCATGAAACATCAAAAGTATGTGTAAAAATCAAGATTCGTCTCACACGAGCCATTGATATCTTTGTCTCTGCTTTTAAACACAAATCGGTCCGATTTCTCTCAACTTGCTTTTTACTGCTGCAAACTGGATGGGCTATCTACTTTGTGTATATTTCTGCTTATATGGTGCAAAACTACTCTCTGACTCGCAATGAAATTGCAATTTTCTTTGCCTTAGTCGGATTAGGTTTAGTTATCGGATTAGCCTTCCTCTCATCTCTTTTTGAAAAATGGATTAAAGAACGTAAATTCGTTGTTTTTATTGGTTATGGCCTGCTTCTATTGAGCCTTGTTATCTCAACATTCCCAAACAATCCATTATGGGCTTGGCTCATGACAATTCCTATTGGAGCTGGCATGGGACTTGGATATTCCTTCATCCTCGCTTTGTTCTCTCAACAAGTTACAGCTGATAGGCAAGGATGGGTGATGGGGATTACAAGTGCTCTTGTCGCTTTTGGGGCAGGAGCTGCGTCAATTATCGAGGGTTTTTTGAGCCCCCTCAATTTAAGACTCCCCTTCTATATTTCTATAGCCTTGATTGCAATAGGTCTTCTAGTTTTTTGCACCTTTAAATCAAGTCATGAATCCCCATCAAAAGTTTAAATTCGCTTGACGCCGAGTCGGTAAACGAAGAATCTAATAATAGTGAATAAACCATTCAGATAGAGCTTGTCAGAAAATAAATTGCTAGTTGCTTTTTTTTTAAAGCAAAATTGACTCTAGTGGGGTGTGGTCTGAGCTTAAAACTAAAACTATACTAGGGTTGTCATCCGTAACTTTAGAAATCTTGCTTAAATATTCACTATAAGACTCAGATGAGATCATTTCATCATCGGGGGACTTGAGTGGCATAAAAATAATATCCGCATCTGATGAAAAACTTTTTGCAAACTGAATTTTAACGTTTTCTGGTTCAGGTGACACGTAGACATCAATGTTAGTAGGTAAGCGCAACCTTAAACTTAGATCGCGGAAAAATTGTATTTTTGCTTGTCTTGCACGTTCATCTGTCACAATTGCCTTAAGACAAATTGTACATTTTTTTCGATTAGGGTTCCTTTGCATCATATAGGCAAAGACCAACATTAACTCCGAACTATCCTCATCCTTATCATCCCACCAAGCATGGATATCATTTTTTCCCTGTGTTTGTTTTGAGTTAACTATGGGGTCTTTTTCATCGTTCACAATCACCACATTATACCTGCGATTAAGTGCGCATTTTATGGTTTCTGAAAACTCCTGCGCCTCACTCTTTGTGTGATTACTACCAAATATCACAGTATTTGGTTTTAGAGGGCCAAGTCCATAGTATTTCAACATTTGTCGCATCTCATGAGAGACATTTTCTTCTGCTTGGCTAATATTCACAAAAGCATGAATCTTTTTACTTTTAAAGCGTTGAGAAATTACCTCACCTAATTGTTCTATCCTTTTATTATTAATTGATTTTTCAGAAATAAATGAGGCCATTGTTAAAAAACTTTTACTT
>JAJACO010000048.1 GCA_022601475.1 Chlamydiales bacterium | reverse complement strand
TTTTCAAAAGCTCTAAGCGCATATAAAAGCACCACAAGCCCTCCCTTCATGTCTGTCACACCCGGTCCTTGGAGTGTATTTTCATCGATCCAGCTCACTTTTTGAAAAGGATGCTCTTTTTCAAAAACAGTGTCTAAATGCCCTCCAAAGTAGATCTGAAAAGGAGCGGAAGTGCGCTTGGAGAGATAAAGTCCTTGAGAATCCTCGAGTTGAATGCATCGAATTTCATCTGGATTTAAAGCTTTAAAAGCTGTATGAACTTGCTTTAGAAGAGTATCAACGCCCTTTTTGTTTTCACAATGAGAGTTGATCGAGACCCATTTTTTTAAAAGAGTGACCATTGATTTTTGAGTTTCCATACGCGCTTAATTCATCTTCTTTTGACAAAAATTTTTCCTTAACCTATGACTGGTTTTATACTGAGGTTAAAAAAATGGTGCAAGGTTTGAATAAAAAGTCCGTGAGTCTTACAGAGGATACAGCCTGTTATATTTTGATCACCTGTGGACAACCCTCACCAGATGGAAAAATGTCTGTTGAGATGACGTATGAGGGGGATCCCATGCTGGCGTCCTACCTTCTTGAAAACGCTCAAGGGTTTATTGACCAAGATGAAGAGTCAATTTCTCATTGACATTAGAGAGAAAAAGATGAGATGCTGTGGGAGTGAATGTTTCATTAGCAGCAGAAAAAAAATCCGTTTTTTTTCTAGATAAAATGCTTTCGCAGCTTTTACCCAAAAGCCTCACCGGAAGAACTTTTATCTGGACGTTTCTTCCAACTCTTTTGTTGCTGCTCACTGTGGGAGTGAGCTTTTTATCCCCCTCTGTTTTTACTCTACCCCTCCCCTTTTTAGCGCTTGTAACAGCAGGAGGCTGTGTTTGTTTTCGTACAAGAGGGTTGATAGGGAGCTATATTGCGATTTCTCTTTTTGTACTTCTATTTTACCAAGACTTAAGCTTGGATGATAAGTTGTGGCAGTTTGGAATTATCTTTTCTTTGGGACTCACGCTGTTTATCACACTTTTATCTGTTGAAGAAATCGACCACTGTTTTGAGCAAATGAATCAAGTGTCTAACGATAATTTAGCACATTTGCGGCAAACAGAGCTCGATTTTCAAAATGCACAACAAGCTTGGGAGCAGAAGTTACAAGAGCTAGAAGAAGAGATTGAGCGCCTTAAAACAGAAGCTGAACTTAGACGGATCGAAAAGCACGAGAGCCAGCAGCAGTTTACATTGATTCAATCAGAGATAGAACTTTTAACTTCGCAAAAAAATACACTCCTAGAAGAGGCAAGAGCGCTGCGTGTCAACTCGGAATCGCACGTGATTGATTTTGATACTGAAGAGCGCATTCAAGCTTTAGAAAAGCAGCTTGAACAAAAATTCAACGAGTCTCAGGTCTTATCCGAAGAGTTGGTGCAGAGAAGTGCAAGTTTAGAAGATGCACAAGCAAACAGCCTGCAGCTAGAACTTAAGCTTGCACAAGCCTTAGAAGAGACAAAACAGCATCAAGCTAATCTCGATACTTTACAACAAAAACTCAACGAGTCTCAAGAAAGAGTGCTCTTTTTACAACAAAATCAAGAATCTATCGCACCAGATGAGGTGCTTCAAAAAGAGTGCAACAGGGCACGAGGTCTCTACTCTCAGCTACGTATTCAGTTTGAGGAGAAATCGGAGATCTTATCTCAAACGCGTAAGGAGCTTTTTGCGTCACAAGAGAGGCTAGAGATATTGGCAGTGCAAGCTCGTTTAGATCAACTGGAGCCCAATAGACAACAAGAGATGCCTTTTCTTGAGCAGGAACTGGAGTCTTTAAGAGAGGAATTGCAACGTGTAGAGGGGGAGGTTATTGATCTAGAAGGGTTAGTATCTCATGTCCTTCTTCGGTGATCAAGACTGTGTGTTCCCATTGAGCGCTGGCTCTTCTATCTGCTGTAAAAGCTTCCCAGTGGTTATTTGGATCTATCATCGCCTCTCGCACCCCGGCATTGATCATTGGTTCGATGGTAAAAATCATTCCAGGTGCTAAAGGGATTTTTAGCCCATTTCGGTGATGTGGAACTTGAGGAGCTTCATGAAAAGAGATACCAACTCCATGCCCTACAAATTGATAGACTACAGAGCATTGTTGTGAGGCGGCGTACTCTTCGATCACATCGCCAATTTCGTGTAGCAGTACACCCGGCTTTAAAATCTCGATAGATCTTTTTAAGCATTCTTTTGAAGTTTGATAAACGCGGTTTTTTTCTTCGGATACAGTGCCAATTTTAACCATTCGGCTGCAATCGCCGTAGTATCCATCGAGAATCGCCGAAGCATCGATATTAAGAATATCACCTTCAACTAAGGGCTGATCGTCTGGAATGCCATGGCAGACCTCGTCGTTTAAAGAGGTGCAGATGCTTTTTGGAAAAGGAGGTTCGCCATAACCCAAAGGGGCAGCTATAGCTCCAGCTTCTTTGTGTAACTTTTCTGCTAATGCATTGATCTCATTTGTGGTGACACCCGCTTTAGCCATTTGGCAGAGCTGATCTAGAATAGTAGCAGTGAGTTTACATGCGCGCTTGATCCCTGCGATTTGCTCAGCACTTTTTAAAAGAATGCCGTATTGCTTATAATACGTTTCGGCTAGTTTATTTTGCTTAGAGAGGGGAGGAGGTTTTGGAAAATGGCATTTTTTCCATTTTTTTTCACTTCCGCACCAGCACGGCTCATTTCTTCCTATCATACCGAGCAGTATATCCTAAAATAGTATTATTGTGGATATGAAATTGTTTTGAGTGTAAGACCATGAGCTGGAGCTGTGATGCCCGCTATTTTTCTAGA
>JAJACO010000047.1 GCA_022601475.1 Chlamydiales bacterium | reverse complement strand
TTCAAATTCCTTTTTTTTATCTGTGTATCTATCTGGACCTCGTCCAGATAGTATCCTGTCACTGGGGATAAAGACTTTTCTTATATCCTGCTTATCATACCGCCGTAGGCGATCGTGCCCATCTTGTGAGTGGACTTATACAACAACACTCCCTCTCCTATTCGAAGTGCAGAGCGACAAACCTCACTGTTTCGCCTTCTCTCACCATCAAAAGCACGCGTCCTTCTACAGCCGCATCGCGGATCGCGGTTGTAAACTCCGTGAGATTTGTGACCTTATGTCTATTGACTGCGATGATCAAGCTTCCGGGGCGTAAAGAGGCTTCTGCAGCGGGGCTGTCAGGTTCCACCCGAGCAATGACGACGCCTTTATCTTCTGTGTACCCAAATTTAAGCGCTTTTTCTGGGGTGAGTTCTTGCACTTCTAACCCAAGTTTTTTGAGTGGCGTTGTGGGTCCAAGAATAGCTCCTGGGAGCGTAGAAACAGTTAAGTTAAGCTCTTTTTCTTTTCCATCTCTATTGACTGTCACTTTAAGATCTGATCCTGGAGGGAGTAGGGCGACAAAGTTGCGGAAAGAACTGAGATTTTCTACGGGATGTCCGTTGTAACTCAAGATGACATCTTCTTGTTCTAGACCTCCGATTTCGGCAGGTGAGCCTGCGATCACATCGGTGACAAGTGCTCCCTTAGCTTTTTTAAGATGGTAAAATTTTGCAAGGTCGCTATCGATAGGTTGGAGTGTGACACCCAAAAAGCCGCGAGTCACCTCTCCATCATTGATGAGTTGGTTGATAATGAGTTTAGCCATGTTACTTGGAATAGCAAAACCAATGCCCATATAGCCTCCAGAGCCAGATACGATCGCTGTATTTACACCGATCACTTTGCTTTCTACATTGAGAAGCGGCCCACCGGAATTGCCGGGGTTGATCGCGGCATCTGTTTGTATAAAGTCTTCAAAATCGGCAATATTGAGTTGGTTGCGCCCCTTAGCTGACACAACCCCTACTGTAAGAGTGGCTTGCAAGCCAAAAGGGTTGCCGATGGCAATCGCCCAATCTCCCACCTCAATGGCATCAGAGTCTCCAAAGTCGAGAAAGGGGTGATCTTCTCCCTCCACTTTGATCACCGCGAGGTCTGTCTGTGGATCGGTTCCTATGATTTTAGCGATCACTTTTTTGCCATCGCTGAGTGTCACTTGAAGTTTTTCTGCTTTTTCTACGACGTGGTTATTGGTGACGATGTATCCATCTTTAGAAACAAGAAAGCCCGAACCGCGCACAAGAGCCGGTTTTTGCTGTTGTTTGGGCGATTGATCGGGGAAACCAAAAAAGCGGTTAAAGAAATCATCATTGAAGTAGTCAAAGGGGTTTTCTGAGGAGCCCCGTTTTTGAATTGTTTGTTGTTTTTTTGCAATTCCTTGCCCTTCGATGTATACAACGGCTGGTTTCGCGTGCTTAGCCACATTTGAAAAGCCTTTTGAAATTTGTTTTAAAAGCGCTTCATTTTGTTGCTCTGCAGAAAAGAGAGAGGTGCAGCTAAGTAGAACTGTGAATGTGAGTATAAGAAGTTTTTTAGACATAATATTTTTCCTCCAAGATGAATTTCATTATAAGCATGCAGAGTGTTTTACGAGAAGAGTTGTATTGCGCGGCAGATAGTTAAAAATCCCTTTTTAAATCGATCGAGCCCAAAATGCTCATTGGGTGCATGGATGTGATCATCTGGAAGACCAAGTCCCACTAGGACCATTTCTGCCTCTGCGCAGCAGGCGAGCGCGGCCGCAACCGGTATGCTTCCCCCGATTAAAATGTTTTGGCACTGTTTTTTAAAGACATCTGAATAGCTTTGCGCCATGATTTTGGCGATGCGTGCATTGGGAGTTGTGCGAAAGCCTTTTCCGCTCCCTTCATATACGGTGAATGTGAGTTTAAGCTCCTTTGGAGCGTGTTGGCGTAGGTAGTTTTCGATGAGGGTTGTGAGTTGATCGGGGTCTTGATCGGGGACAAGACGACAAGAGAGTTTTGCATGTGCAGTCGCTGGTATGACTGTTTTAAAGCCAGAGCCTGTATAGCCTCCCCAGATTCCGTTGATCTCCAGGGTGGGTCGGAGCCAGTTCGCTTCCTTTGCCGAGAGTTCTTTTTCCATGCCTGAGGGATAAAAGCCAAATTGCTGATGAAAAACTTCTTTATCGAAGTGGAAGCTCAGTTCTTTTCTCTCGTTGGGGTGTATTTCGGTGATGTTGTCATAAAATCCAGGAATAGAGATAGACCCATCTTCAGCATGCAGTTTAGACAAGAGCTCTACAAGGGCGCGGTTGGGGTTGTAGGCGATCCCTCCCGCCATGCCGGAGTGAAGGTCAAAAGAGGCTTCTTGCAGAGAAGCTTCCATACAAATAATTCCGCGCGCTCCGAGTGTGATAGCGGGAGTGTTGGGCTCTTCAATGCCACTATCCACTATCAGGAGATGGTCTGCTTTGAGAGTTTGCTTTTTTTCGGCAAGCAGTTGGCAGAGGCCCGAGCTGCCGCTCTCCTCCTCTCCTTCTATAATGAATTTGAGGTTGAGAGGGAGCTGCTTGTAGTGCACAAGGAGTGTTTTTAGCGCGAGTAGGGTATAAAAACACTGCCCTTTATCATCTTGAGCGCCTCTAGCGTAGATCTCTCCATCGCGCACGGTGGGTTCAAAAGGGGGCGAAATCCACTCGTTGAGCGGGTCGACAGGTTGCACATCGTAGTGGCAGTAGATTAAAAGAGTCTCTTTTTCCGGCCCCGCTCTTAGATCGCTCGCAAAGACGACAGGCGCGTTTGCCGTTTCCCATTTTTCTACCTCAAGTCCGCTTGAGAGCAGATATTCACATAGCCAATCGGCGCAGTTGAGCACATCTTTTTTGTAGTTTGGGTCTGTAGCGATGCTTTTAAAGCGCAAAAAGGTTGAGTAGTCGTCTAGAAACTGTGTTTTATTTTGTTCGTAGATTGTATCGAATGGGATGAGATCATTCATAGGCGGCCTCCACAGGGTATAGATTGAGTTTTTTATCCAGCAATGCGTTCTCTTTTTCAAGCATGTCTTTGCCGGCAAAGACAACTGTGACAGCTTTTTCAAAGCCAGGGATTAAGATTTCAGTGACAGCTTCTTGAATTTCTTGAGTAGTGCAGTTAAGCAAGCGTGTGCGAAATTGCTGTCTTTTTTCGGGAATAAGCCCTCCACGTAGACGTATATAGGCTGTGTGTGCACGCGAGCCTGGAGGGATGGGAGAATCCATTTGTTGGAAAATTCCCAGCTGCGCTTCTTCGATATTGGTGGGTGTAAAGTCGCCTGCAGCTATTTCTTGGATAGATTCGCGGAAGGCATCTAGAGATGTTTTGAGGTGGGGGTCGCGGTAGGTATAAAAGTAAAATTGTCCTGAGAGCGTGCTGTTTACAGCTCCAGATCCATACGCACCTCCTTGTTCGCGAATGCGCGTATGGAGGGTTTTATTTTCCATAATTTCTGATGCGATGCTCAGAGCTGCAGAGAGCTTGTGTGTGTAGGGAACGGTAGAAAATAGAGAGGCGGTAAAAGCCACAGGAGAGGAGATGATTCTTCCCTGTGAGTGAGTTTCTTGAGGAGGTAAGCTTGAACTCCAGGGCTGGAAGCGCTTAGTGGGCAGCTCCGAGAGACCGTAGAACTGTGTTTGTTTGAGTTGTTCAAGTGTGGCACGATCGGTGCTGATTACAAGTTGCCCTCCTTCAAGGCCTAGCATTTGTGTCTGAAATTGCTCAAATGTGTGCACAAGTGCATCGGGCGATTTTTCAAAATCGGCGACAATTTTTTTAAGAGCCCAGTAATAATCTAACCCCGACCAAGAGCTCATAATTGTAGAAGCTGTTGAGCAACCACGCGCAGCTAAGCTGACCGCATATCTCAGCGAGTGCTTTTGTATGCTACTCTCTATCCCATGCAAGTGTTGCATCAAAAGCTCACCGAGGCGATCTACATCTGTGAAATCTGCATTTGTAATAAGATCTGTAAAGAGAGGAAAGAGCTTATCGAGTTTTCGGTTGAGCGCTTTTCCACGGATACTGAAGTAGGGGCGCATTTGCGTAGGGTTAGAAGCTTGTAGGCATAAATCAAGAGAGGTTCCAACACCTCCTGTATGCTCTAATAAGTAATCGAGTTGTTTGACATAATTTCTGTCGCCACATCCAACGTGCGTTAGAAAAACAGAAAAAAGGCGCAGCAGAGGGAACTTTTCGGGCTCTACGTGTGGGAGATCGAAGACTAAATCAGCATAGGTGATGTCATTTGTACAGCAGGCGTGAGAGTACAGCTGTAGACTGCCTAGAGATTCTTGGTTGAGCACAAATTCTTTGCTCTTTGGATTCACATCTGCGAGGGTCACTTTGGGTAAGACATCTAAATCTTCAGCATCGCTGCTCTCTTGGAGCTGTTCAAGCGCTTGTGATTGCAAAATTAAGTCTTGAATGTTTTCGGACTGGAGAGTTTGGCACAGATTTATCAGTCGTTGTTTTTCTTCCTCAAGTTCCTTTGAGGCCAGTTGTTTATCGGGATGCATCTCCACTCTTACAAAGTGCGGATTATCCAAAAAGTACTTTTGGATGAGTTTGGGAAAATAGCTCGGATCGTCTTTCCTTCGGGCATGTAACTGTTGAAATAAGGTGTGGATTTTAAGACCATCTTCGAGCTCTCCACCATGTTGTTTGAGCAAGCAAGAGCGCCAAAACAGCGAGAGTCCATACGGAGAGGAATTGCCCGTGATTTCTTTGTGTGAAAACTCAATCTGATGGATCGCCCCCTCGATAAGATGGTCGGGTATTCCTTCTTGCACAAATTTTTGCAGGTGTGTGCGCACAAGTTCTTCTAGAGCGTCAGCCGCATTCTCTTCGCATCCTTTACAAACAACTAAGAAGGGAATCTCGTTGAGATCGTTGTCTAGACTTGAGTCGGCCTGCTTGCATAAGCCCGATTTTAAAAGGGCCATTTTGAGGGGAGAGGCGTCGGTTCCGGTGAGCGCAACATCTAGGATGTTTAGAGCTAATAGATCTTGTTGATCCAAAATAGAGCAGGTGAGCCAAGACATCCCCAGCAGCATTTTTTGGTCGCTTTCCTTTTCTTCTGACATGGGGTAGTGCATTTTTAGAGTTTTTCTTTCGGTAAAACGTTTTTGCTTGGGCATTGCAGGGAGAGGGGGGAGAGGCTGGACGTCCTTAAAGGCGTGCTCTTCTAGATAATCTAAATGTTGCTCTGTCGCAATATTGCCATAAAAATAAAAAAGACACCGGCTGGGGTGGTAATATTTTTGATGAAAGGCGATCAGATCCTCGTAGGTTAAGTTGGGGATTTCTTTGGGATCGCCTCCCGAGTTAATACCATAGGTCACATCCGGAAAGAGCGCAGACATCAAGGCTTGAGCTAATCGCGCATCAGAGGGAGCCATCGCTCCTTTCATTTCGTTAAAGACAACTCCTTTATATAAAAGGGGCGTATTGGGGTCATCGGGAGTTAAAAACTCGAGACGATGCCCCTCTTGTAAAAAGCTGAGTTTTGTTAAAGAGGGTTTAAAAACCGCATCGAGGTAAACATTCAAGAGGTTATAAAAATCTGCAGGCACTTGAGAAGAAGCTGGATAACAGGTAAAGTCGGAGCCTGTGAGCGCATTCATAAACGTGTTTAAGCTTCTTTTACTCATACTAAAAAAAGGATCCCGTATGGGGAATTTTTGTGATCCACAAAGCACTGTGTGTTCAAGTATGTGCGCCACTCCATCCGAGCGCTCGGGATAGGTTCTAAATGAGAGATTGAATAGATTTTCATCATCATCATTGACAAGGTGCACGATGTAGGCGCCTGTTGGGGTGTGAGTGATTTCTAAAAGCGTGCATTGAATTTCTGGAATGGCTTTTTCAGAAATAACAGTGAAGTTCTTGTATTGTTGTCCTGAGCTTAACATGTAACTGATCCTCGTGTAATAAGAGTAGACAATCTAGAGGATTTATTATTTATTTCCAATGCCCTTCCAAAAAAAACATTGCCATAAACATTAAAATTTCATATGTTGAATTTTTTTCGACTATATGGAGGTCAAGGTGTTGTTGAAAAAGTTAGCAATTCTATCAGTTTTATGCACCCTACTACTCTCTGGAAAGGGTATAGGAAATGATTATTGCGGATCTTGCTGTCAAGATTCGTGCTGGTCAGGTTGGTCTATTTACGGTGATTGGCTCTATTGGAGAGTGAGGAACTGCGGTTTAGATTACGCTTTACCGGGTCCGGTAAACCAATCTAGCGCTTCTTTAAATGCAGGAAAGGTTTTTGCTGTAGAACCGTCATATGATAGCGGTTTTAGAATCGGAATCGCAAAAGAGTGCGATTGTTTTTATTTTGATGCTTTTTATACGCATTATAAGAATGAAGAATCGGATAAAATCGCCACTAATAACGGTTTGTCCGCTACTCGCGTAGTTGGTTTAACCGACGCTGTTATTCCAGCTGCTACAGCGAAGTATGAAATCGACTATAATGTAGTGGATATTGTAGGTGGATATTCAAGTAATCCGTGTTATTGCTTCCAAACAATGTTTTTTGGAGGATTTAAATACGCTCGGATTGATCAAACATATACAGCTCTCTATTTTGATCCGGCCACACCAGAAGATCAACCTATCTTGGTGAATCAAACCAATGATATGAATGCTTATGGAGTGGATATTGGCTTAGGAGGAGAGTATGCAATTTGCAATTGCCTGAGCGCATACGGAAGATTATCTTATGACATTTTGCTAGGAAACTTTACTAGAAAAATGGAACAAAATGCATCAACTGCATTTGCAGGTGATTTTGTGGATCTGCGTGATGAATGCTGGAGAGCACTCAGTGTAGTTAATCTTGCTATTGGGATCAGTTCAGATTATCAATTTTGTTGTTCTTGTCTAGATAGTTTAACGCTTGCTTTGGGATATGAATTCCACAAGTGGATCGATATGCCCAATTTTTATGCATTTGGATCGGCTGATCGTGTAGATCGCACTCCTGCAGGTTTTGGCATTGATGGGGTGACTATAAGATTAGCACTCAAATTTTAAGCCAAAAGAGTATTAGAGAATTACAAAGGAAAGTTGGGTACATGAATAAAATGAAAATATTTGATTTTTATGATCTAAATGGGAGTTTAAAAATGATGTTGAAGAAATTGATTGTTCTTCCAGCATTGTGCACAATGTTATTTTGCATACAAGCGCATGGAAATGAGTACTACGCTTCTTCCTATAACGAGGGGTGTTGTTCAGACTGGACAGTATATGCTGATTGGTTGTACTGGAAAGTAAGAAACTGTAATCTAGATTATGCGTTCATTAATGATGATGATCAAAATTATTACCAGGATGTGCGCTCTGTCGAACCTAGTTATAGCAATGGATATCGAGTGGGTATTCAGCAGTTTGATGGTTGTCGCTATCTCGAAGCATTCTATACACATTTGCACAGTGAAGATGAGGATATAACTCGCTCTACAGCAATTAATACAATTACTCCTACACGTGTGTGGAAGGTGCTGCCTACAGATACAAATAGAGCAGAGTCTCTGTATGAAATCGACTATGATGTTGCGGATATTGTAGGTGGGTATGTAAAAAATTCTTGCTGCAACTTACAAACCTATTTTTTTGGAGGGCTAAAGTTAGTCTTTATTGATCAGGTGTTAAGAAATAGCTATCTTGATGAGGGAACACCGCGATTGACACTAAGTAGACAAAATATAGATATGAATGCCTATGGATTAGACGTTGGTATTGGTGCTAATTATACTATAGGAAATTGTCTAAATTTGTTCGGACGTTTTTCTTATGACTTCATGGCCGCAAACTATGAAAGAACCACAACCCAATTTGTTTCTAATGACGCCAATGAGCGAACAGTTGATGTGGTTGACAATTGTTGGACCTCTCTAAATGTAGCGAATTTATCGTTTGGAGTGGGATATGAGTCTAATTTTTGTGGCTGCTGGGTCAATCGTCTTGCCATCTATTTTGGATATGAATTCCATCAGTATTTAGATATGCTTGATTTTTATTCATTTGAAATAGGGTCTATCGAACCTTCGTTTAAAAGAGGAAATCCTGCTTTTGGGTTAGACGGTTTGATGCTACGTATCGCAATAGGATTCTAACCTAAGATGGGAATGGAACTTATTTTTACAAACGTTCAAAGGATAAAAGGTATTTGTATACTTGAGATATGTCGGCGTGAATGGCTTAACAAGCAGGGAACGCATCCTTTGAATTGCATAAGATTTATTAGTTTAGATGGAGGTCTAAAGTGTTATTAAAAAAGTTGTGTGTTGTGTCCGTATTGTTCAGCATGTTACTTTCAATCAAAGTAACGGGGAATGAGTATAACTCATGTTGCTGTCAAGGGGTTTACGATTCTGAGTGGACCTTATATGCAGATTATCTTTACTGGAGAGCGAGAAGATGCAATCTTGATTTTGCTCTTCAAAATGGAGATGCTACTCTTCCTATAGGAAGAGATGTTTACAGTGTAGATCCAGAATATAATAGTGGGTACAGAGTGGGTGTTGTAAGACAGTGTGATTGTCTGTACTTCGACATTGCATATACTCATTTTCATGATTCGGAAACAAATAGTTTGATAGCTGACTCAGTCGCTCAGGTTGATCGGTTTTTGCCCACGCGATCCTTTGATAATCCAGAGTCAGCAACCTTTGCAAAAGGTGTTTGGGATTTCGATTATGATATCGTAGATGCTGTTGTAGGGTATGGTTTAAGTAATTGTGGTTGTCTTGAAACATATGTTTTTGGGGGATTGAAACTCGCTTTCATCGACCAGAGATTGTATACAACATATAACGCAGAGATCGTTACAGACACATTTGAGCTTTATAGCGTAAAGCAAACTTATGATCTTGATGCTTATGGTGTCGACCTCGGGATTGGAGCAAACTACACGTTGTGTGGATGCTTTAATTTCTACGGACGTTTTTCTTATGATGTCTTGTTAGGTAACCTAGATCGGAAGTTTATTCAAAATCCTGAGGTAATAGCGAGTGTTGATGTAGTAGATTTACGTGACACTTGCTGGGCGGCTCTTAACGTTGCGAATCTCGCATTTGGAATTGGCTATGATTATAAGTTTTGCGGATGCTGCGTCAATAGCTTGTCTATATCCATTGGATACGAATTCCATAAGTGGATTAACTTGCCAGATTTCTACCAGTTTAATACCGATTATTCTGTAGAAAATAGCTCTCAAGGCTTTGGTCTTGATGGTCTTGTGATACATTTTGCACTGGGCTTTTAGTTAGCTATAAGAATTGAGTTATTCGACTCTACAAGCGATCCCACTTGGGATCGCTTTTTTTTGTGTCGCAAAATACTTGAACTAAATGGCGAAATTCTTTATTTATAAGAAAGGACAGCAAGATATGAATTTGAAAACGACTAGACTATAGGAGGTCTAATATGACATTGAAAAAGCTGCTGATTGTACCAGCGATTTTAACAATGCTCTTCTCCGCTAATTTGACGGCGAGTGGGTATTACGGAAACTGCTATCAGAATGATGATTGCTGCGATTGCCTTTGCTCCGGCTGGGGGCTATATGTGGACTACCTTTACTGGAGTCCTAGAAGATGCCAACTTGACTACGCTACAACTGCAAGATTGAATGGGAGTGCAATTGATGGATTAGAAGGTGAACTCTACTCTGTGATGCCTTGCTACGATAGTGGATATCGTGTAGGACTCTATAAAGAGTGCGACTGCTTCTTTTTTGATGCTTTCTACACTAGCTATTGCACAACTCAGTCTGATTCTGTTGCCTCTGAAAATAGTGATATCCTTGGAACGCGTTTTGCAACAGTTTTTGGAGGAGTTGCTCCACCAACGACTGCTGGGTTTCTTGAAGCGTGCGGAAAATGGGAATTGGATTACGATGTTGTAGATGTTCTTGCAGGGTATAACCTAAACTCTTGCGGCTGTTTTAAAAGTTATGTTTTTGGTGGATTTAAGTACGCTTCTATTGGTCAAGAATTAAAAAGTGTTTATAGGGCAGACCCGGCCTTTGGGGTTGCTGTTCCCACAGAAGACTTTAACCCTACTATCTATAACGCTTTTGCTGTGAAGCAAAAAGCAGATATGGATGCATATGGAGTAGCCTTTGGGTTGGGTGCTAAGTACACTCTTTGCGGATGTTTTGACTTTTTTGGTCGTTTCTCTTACGACGTGATGTTAGGGAACTATGATAGAAAGTATATTCAACTCACTGCGCCTCCACAAGACATCTTTACTCAACAGAGTCATTTGGATGATAATTGCTGGGCACCTGTTAATTGTGTGAACTTGGCATTTGGATTGACCTACAATTACGATTTTTGTGGTTGCTGGATTAATACCATTGGGTTATCCGTTGGATATGAGTTCCACCAGTGGCTTAATTTGTTAGACTTTATTGACATTGGAGCGCTTACAGCACTTCCATCTCCGGTTATTATAGATCGTCACCTCCAAAATTTTGGATTGGATGGTTTAACTGTACGTCTAGCTATCGGATTTTAGTCTGTTAATTCAATAGTTAAAAAAAAGCGGGTCCAATTTTTGGATCCGCTTTTTTTTTGAAGTATTTATTCTCTAACGTGTGCTATACAATGAAATTTGAACACAACAAAAGCCTTTAGGAGCCTACTATGACATGGAAAAAGCTGTGCATGCTCTCAGCACTATTGACAATGCTTTTCTCTGTAAAAGTTACAGGGAATGAGTATTATTCAAATTGCTATCAAGATTGCGACTGTTTCTGTTCTGGTTGGGGTATTTATGCAGATTATCTTTACTGGAGTCCAAGAAGATGCCAACTCGATTATGCAACTCATGAAAACATTACAGGATTTAGTCTCGATGGTTTAGAGGGAGAGTTATTCTCTGTGATGCCTTGCTATGATAGTGGATATCGTGTGGGTATTTATAAGGAATGTGATTGTTTCTTCTTTGATGCCTATTATACGAGTTTTTCAAATACCGAAAGCGCCTCTGTTTTTTCAGCAGATGAGAATTTAGCAGGCACGCGTTACGCTTCTGTTATTGGAGGACTAGTTAATCCCGCTACTGGTTTGATTTCAGCTTCAGCTAAATGGGAATTAGAATATGATGTGGTAGATGTTCTTGCGGGTTATAAGCTTAACTCATGTGGATGTTTTGAAAGTTATGTCTTTGGTGGCTTTAAATACGCTTCTATTGGACAGGAGTTGAAAACTGAATATGAAGCTGATCAGGTGGTTATCGCTACCGAGGAATTTAACCCAACTATTTATAATGTGATACGCGTGAAGCAAAAAGCTGATATGGATGCTTACGGTGTGGCGTTAGGCTTAGGAGCAAAATACACTCTTTGTGGTTGCTTTGATTTCTTTGGCCGTTTTTCTTATGACGTCTTGGTTGGGAATTTTGATAGACGATTTATTCAATCCACAGCACCTCCTACAACCGTTTTTACACAAGTGATTAACTTAGATGATAACTGCTGGTTGCCTGTGAATGTTGTGAATCTAGCTTTTGGTCTAGCTTATAATTACGATTTTTGTGGTTGCTGGATTAATACCATTGGTTTCTCTGTGGGTTATGAGTTCCATCACTGGTTGAGAATGTTAGATTTTATCGATCTTGGTGCGCTCACTGCGTTGCCATCTCCTGTGATTTTAGATCGTCATCTCCAAAATTTTGGATTAGACGGTTTAACTGTACGTTTAGCGATTGGATTTTAATCCAAAACTCTAGATGTTAAGACAAAAAAAACGGATCCAGAAATGGATCCGTTTTTTTTTGTGCTGTTTTATCTCAGCTCCAGGTGAGATTCCCCGCTGTTTGGTATTCGGTTACACGCGTCTCAAAAAAGTTTTTCTCTTTGTTCAAGTCGATGGTTTCGCTCATCCAAGGGAATGGATTTTTAGAACCATAAATCGCTTTAAGACCGATTCTTTCAAGGCGTCTGTCGGCATTGTGCTGCACATAATCGCGGAACATAGAAGCTTTGAGCCCCAAAATGCCCCGAGGGAGGCACTCTTCGGCGTATTCTATCTCAAGCTCTACAGCTTCTCGGATAAGATTGATTACATGCTGTTGGAAATCAGGACTCCAAAGCTCTGGATTCTCTTCTTTAATTCCATTGATCAGATCAATTCCAAAGTTGAGGTGGATTGTCTCATCGCGCAGAATGTATTGATATTGTTCTCCGATGCCTGTCATTTTATTTTGGCGGTGAAAAGAGAGAATCATCACAAAGCCGCTATAAAAAAAGATCCCTTCCATAATGAGGTAGTAGCCAATGAGATTTTCTAAAAACTTCTGAGCTCCTTCAAAGGTGGAAGTTGTAAATCCCTCCTTGAGCACATCTTCTGTCAGCTTCATCTCAAAGTCATCTTTCTTTTTGATGATTGGTATCTCATTGTACATATTAAATATCTCACCCTCATCAAGCCCGAGGGACTCGCAGATATAGAGGAAGGTGTGAGTGTGAACGGCCTCCTCAAAAGCTTGACGCAGTAGATATTGACGCGCTTCTGGGTTGGTGATGTGTTTAAATATCGCCAGAACCACGTTGTTACCCACTAAGCTCTCAGCTGTGCTAAAAAAGCCGAGGTTACGCATGATCACCCGTCTTTCGTCTGCAGAAAGTTTATCCGATTTCCAAAGCTCAATATCTTTTGCCATTGGCACCTCAGAGGGGAGCCAGTTATTGGCACATCCATTGAGATAATGCTCCCAAGCCCATTTGTATTTGAGGGGCATGAGCTGGTTCACATCTACTTGGTTGCAGTTAATTAAGCGTTTGTCATCGACATTCACCCGTTTATTTTTTCCTGCAAGAATTTTCTCTTCTTCTAGAGTTTGCATTTGCGTCTCCTTTATTGACAGCTTTCACACCCTTCTTCAAGGTTACATACAGTTGGTTTTTCTCGATCGACGATGATGCGTGATGAGGCCGATTCATTTTTCATCCAGCGAGGTTGTAAACCCCGTTTATTGATGTCTGTTGTTGACTTTTCAATGTGCGTAGCACCGAGCGATCTTAGGTAATAAGTGGTTTTTAACCCTTTTTTCCACGCCATTGTGTACATGTCGTTTAACTTTTTGCCGCTTGGTTCTGCAAGGTAGAGATTGAGCGATTGTCCCATATCGATCCATTTTTGGCGACGGGCACCACATTCAATGATCCAGTCAGGTTCGATCTCAAAAGCGGTTAAAAAGAGCTTCTTAACTTCCATTGGGATCCGTTCGATCTCTAAGATAGAGCCATCGAAGTATTTGAGGTCATCGAGCATTTCGGCATCCCAAAGATCGAGCTCTTTGAGCTTGTCGATCAGCGCGTTGTTGACGACTGTAAACTCGCCGGAGAGATTAGATTTTACAAACAGGTGCTTATACATCGGCTCTATAGATTGTGTTAAACCTGTAATATTAGAGATGGTGGCTGTAGGAGCAATGGCCATCGTATTGCAGTTGCGCATTCCATATTTTTTGATCGAAGCGCGCACTTTATCCCAATCTAGACGGGTTGTTGTATCTAGATCGACATATTCACTCCCTCTTTCTTCTTCTAGGATTTTAAGAGAATCGATAGGCAAGATGCCTCGACTCCATTTAGATCCTTTATAGGAGGAATAGGTGCCTCTCTCCTTAGCAAGCTCGCTAGAAGCTAAAAGAGCGTAGTAAGAGATCATCTCCATGCTTTGATCAGCAAATTCAATCGCTTCATGACTAGCATAGCTAATGCCGCACTTATATAGAGCGTCCTGAAAACCCATCAGTCCAAGACCGATCGCTCGATGTGCAAGATTTGCTTTTTTAGCCTCTTGAATGGGATAAAAATTAATATCGATCACATTATCAAGCATTCGTATCGCTGTGCGCACAGTGGTGCTCAAAAGCTCTTGGTTGAGTCCATTTTCATCCACATGGGCAGCCAAGTTAATGGAGCCTAAGTTACAGACAGCTGTTTCTTCTATAGAAGTGTTGAGTAAGATCTCCGTGCATAGATTGGAGCTGTGCACAACACCTGCGTGATCTTGAGGGGAGCGAATATTGGAAGGGTCTTTAAAGGTGATCCAAGGATGGCCTGTTTCATACAGCATCCCCAGCATTTTTCTCCAAAGATCGAGCGCTTCCACTTTCTTAAAGAGCTTGAGCTCTCCACTTTCAGTTTGTCTCTCGTATTCCAGGTACTGATTTTCAAAAGCCTTGCCGTAGAGGTCGTGCAGGTCCGGAACATCATTGGGGCTAAATAGAGTCCAATGTTGACCTGTCTGCACTCGCTTCATAAAAAGATCGGGGATCCAGTTGGCGGTATTCATATCGTGGGTGCGCCGTCTCTCATCTCCCGTATTTTTGCGCAGCTCGAGGAAATCTTCGATATCCAAATGCCATGTTTCTAAATACGAGCACATTGCTCCTTTCCTTTTTCCACCCTGATTGACTGCAACAGCGGTGTCATTGGCCACTTTAAGAAAAGGAATCACCCCTTGGCTTTTTCCATTGGTCCCTTTAATTAAGGCGCCTGTTGCACGCACATTTGTCCAGTCATTCCCAAGTCCTCCAGCCCATTTTGAGAGCTGAGCATCGTCGGATATCACCTTGTAGATGTGCTGTAGATCATCCATGATGGTGGATAGGTAGCAAGAGCTAAGCTGAGAGTGTGTGGTGCCTGCATTAAATAAAGTGGGGGTAGCGGACATGTACAAAAACTGAGAGAGCGTATTGTAAAATTCAATCGCGCGCTTCTCTTTGTGTTTTCCTTCGTTGATCGCAAGTCCCATGGCCACGCGCATCCAGAGGATTTGCGGGGTTTCTAGCCGTCTGTCATCTTCGTGGATAAAGTAGCGATCGTATAAGGTTTGAAGTCCGAGATAGGTGAAATTATAGTCTCTTTTTAGCACGAGCGCTTCGGCCAGTTTATCGAGATCAAAGCTCAATAGGCGAGAGTCAAGTCTCTCTAAGGACACGCCTTGGCGAAAATATTCTTTAAAATACTTCTTGTAGAGTTTTGGGAGATTAGGGTGGGAGGCATTCACTCCAATCGATTCGCGGTAAAGCACATCGAGTAATAAATTAGCTGCGACATAGGTGTAGGCGGGTTCCACCTCCACTTTGGCGCGGGCAGCCATTATATTAGATTGATCCACCTCGTTCTCTTTGATTCCGTCATAAAAGTTTGAGATAGAGTGTTCAACAAGCTCGTTTTCAGAGACAAGTGGAGCGTGATCTTTGCAGGCGAAGTGAAGAGTTTTTTGCAGTTGTTTTTTGCTCATTTTAAAGTGTGATCCATCTTTTCGAATCACGTTAAAGGTGTGTTCTGTCAGGTTCTCTTCAGCGGCTGTTTCGATTTCAACAGAAAAAGATTCTTGCTTCCCTCTTAACTGCGCTTTTTCAGCTCGGTAGATGATAAAATCTTTAGCCACTTCATAAAACCCTTCAACCATCATTTCTTTTTCAATAGAATCTTGTAGTTTTTCGATGCTGAGCATTTCTCTTCTTTCACCCATAGCGACAGCGTATTCAACCATCCGATTGGTGAGCAAATTGACCGATTCGATCACCTCATCGGGAGTGGGACCTATGATTTTAAGAGAATCCCTAAAACCGCGTTCAATTGCAGAGGCAATTTTCATGGGATTAAAGCGGGCAAAAGAAATACCATCTCTGCGTAAAATTTTTAAAGAGCGGGGAGAGTCTACGCGCAGCTGCTTGTGCTGGTCGCGGTAAATGATGTAGTCCCTTGCTACATCGTGGTGACCCAACTCCATGAGCTTGATTTCGACGATATCCTGAATGCCTTCAACGGTTAAAAGAGCTCCTAAGGAGGCTGTTTTAATCGCCTCTTCCACAATCTGAGATGTTACATCTTCAATCATTTCTTTTAATTCTGTAGATAAAGCCAGCGGCTCCTCGATCTTTTTAGTGTCCCGAAAAGCAGCTTCTAGAACTTTTAATATGCGCTCTTTTCTAAAGGGCACAAGCATTCCATTTCGTTTAACAATGGTATACCCAACCGAGGGGTTGGTGGAGGTCTTTTTCTCTCGTAAGGGAGAGAGCGTCGCTGTCATTTGGTCTTCTTCTTTCATTTTTTTTACGCCTTGAGTGTGAAATTACGCTTGCAAAAAAATCGTGGATCAAAATAGGTGAAATACTACAGGTTGTGTTATTTTTGCCTACAGAACACTATATATAGTAGCTTGTCGGTTTATGTCCATTGAAATCATAGCGCCTTATTTCAAAAAATCTTAAGACTTTTTTAGAGAGGATATTATTTCTCCGATGGTGTAGGATGGAGGGATGAAGCGAGTTCTTTTTATTCCAAATGCGATCACAGCCTTTGGGCTTACGTGTGGTTTGTTTGTGATTTTTAAAACAAGCCTTTCCGATCCTTCGCGCGATCTATTTTCGATTTTGCAAGCGTCGGCCATTCTTCTTTTGATTGCAGCTGTGGCCGATTTAGCGGATGGGGCGATTGCGCGCTTAATGAAGGCGGAGAGTGAGTTTGGAGGGCAATTTGATTCACTTTCAGACTGTGTGACCTTTGGGGTGGCGCCCCCACTTTTGATGATCAAGAGTGTGAATGGAGATCATTTGGGAAGATTCCTCACTTTTTTAGTCATTATAGCTGCGATTATTTATACGCTTTGTGGTGTTTTGCGGCTTGTGCGTTTTAATTTAAAAATGAAAGAGCAAGATCCGCAAGCGAAGAAGCATTTTACAGGGCTGCCGATTCCTGCAGCGGCAGCGGCATCGGTTTCGGCCTCGCTTATTTTGGTTTCTCCAGTGGTGGAGAGATGGTTTGCTTTTGAGTCGCACACGCGCGCTTATCTCTTAATTGGGGTGATGGTGATGCTGGGTTATTTGATGGTTAGCCGTTGGAAATTTCCGAGTGCAAAGGCGTTGCATTTTAGAATTCCTTCCTTTTATCTTATTTTTGGGACGGGAGTGATTGCTGTTTTTCTTTTGTATGGCATTCTAGATTATTTTGCGGAGGCATTTTTTGTTTTGTTTTAAATATCTGACCATACAATTGATATTGTTACAAGTCCGTCATCAATATATCCATTTTCTAAACTATCTTTTGCTTTTTCTTCATCAACTCCAAGCTCACTTACAGCTTTTTGGATAAATAACTTTTCAGCCTGTTCAACAACTTCATCAGAAAGTTGCTCTTCAAAAACCCCAAAGCTGTTTATAGAAACAACTGGGTTTTGTTTTGTGCTTACAATAATATTAATTATTCTCATCTTTGTTTTGTTTTGCTATTAAATACGCTATATACAAGTCTCTATCAAAATTGTCCCAGAATTTAATCCAGTCTGCTATATTTGTTCCCATAATTTAAATTTAGTACACCCATTAGGAGTCGAACCTAAGACCTACTGCTTAGAAGGCAGTTGCTCTATCCATCTGAGCTATGGGTGCATATTAAAGTCTAATTGCCTTGCTCATTGTTTACTCTAGAAAGGTTCTTCTTCTTTTTTATTCTCTCTCGCATCTGTCTTCCAGTCAAATTTTGTGAGATCTTTTTTATTATAATCTGCCTCCGCAACTGTCTTGTTGTACTCATCCCAGTTATATATTTTAAGTTTGTACATTTTTAACACATCTCCTGATGTTAATCCTGGAGGTAATTCTCCATCATTTGCATTCATTATATCAATACATAATTCTTTCATTCTTCCCATATGTTATAACTTCTCATACCATTTTTAACAAAATGTTTAATTGTACGTATTAAAGTAGGATATCCTAATTTCTTTTGAAGCTTTCTAAGTTTCTTTAAATCTTGATCATTAAATTGAATTAGGATTGCTTCATTTCTTGATTTTGTAGCTAGCTTCACATCTTCTGCAGTATACTCAAACTTTTTTCTTAATTTTTGTGTATTATACTGATAAACTACATCATCTTTAAATCTTATTGAGCTTACTTTAGCATGATGAACAGTATCTCTTCCTATATTAAGGTATTCTGCAACTAAATTTTCGGTCATACCACAAGCATAGTATAATGCTCCAATAATGTAAGCTCTTTGATCTACATTT
>JAJACO010000046.1 GCA_022601475.1 Chlamydiales bacterium | reverse complement strand
GTATGCTTTTCTCTTAAAAGAAAGTTGCACACGGCATGAAGTTCAAGTTCAGGCCACTTTAGTGGCCGGCAGTTGAGAGATCTCGAGCGAAGATAGTACATATGGTACAGAGAGCGAGAGATCTTTCAAATGGGGCAAAAAGGTTCCAAAACGGACGCAGGCTTGAGTTGTTCAATGGTCTCAAGTTCAAGTTAATACGTCTCGTCGGGGTGGATAGGCAGCGTGATTGTAAACGTTGTTCCTTCATTCAACACCGAAGTGACATCAATCTTACCCCCATGTTTTTCTACGATACGCTCCATAATTGAAAGCCCCAGCCCAGAACCTCCAAGCGAGCGCGAATGACTTTTATTCACAGCATAAAACCTCTCAAAGATGCGGTCGAGATCCTCCTGAGGAATGCCAATCCCCTTATCAGAAATTTTAAGAGTAAATTCATCCGGTTTTTTTTCGATAAGAATGTTCACCCGCGCAGGAGGTTTGGAGTACTTAACAGCATTGTCCAATAAATTGAGAATCGCTTGTAAAAATAAATCGCTATCAACCATTAAATAGAAAGGTTCTTCCCCTTTTGTTTCTATTTCGATCTGCGCATCAGGATGCACCGCAAGCACTGTCAGCATCGCCTGCTCTGTTAAATCAAATAGATCACACTCTTGCAGGCGGGAGCGGGGAAGTCCTTCATCTACAGCAGCAAGCGTGAGTAGATTTTTGACCAAAGTGTCCATCCGTTGACAATTACGGACGATTTTTTCTGTAATTTCACGATTAATCTCGCGCGAAAGCTCGGGATGGTCATGCAATGTTTCAGCAAAACCACGAATAATTGTAATGGGTGTTTTAAGTTCGTGTGAAGCATTAGCAATAAAATCTTTTCCTCGCTCAATCACTTTGTGTTGACTCGTTTGATCTTGAAGCACCAAAATTCCTCCCTTTTCTCCAAGTGGCACTGCCACTACATCTAAATATCGTTTTTGTTTACGCTCAGGTTTTAGAAAAAGAAAGGCGAGCTCTTGCTTAGCTTGAGCTTCATTAAGCAGTTTTTCGCAATCTGGTTGGTTGGCAATTGCAAAATTTTGACCTACAAGCTCCTGTTCACTAATGGATAAAAAAATCTCTGCTGTTTTATTCATATAGATCACAATCATCTCTCGATCGACCGCTACCACCCCTTCAACAAGCGACTCTAAGATGGCACTTTTTTCATTTTTTTCATGCGTGAGTGTTGCAATTTGAGACTCAATCCGCTTGGTTAGAGAATTGAGTGTGTCTGCTAACTGCCCAAATTCATCTTTGGATTTAATGGGCCTACTTAACTTAATCAAAGGAATGTGCTCCTCTTGCCCAAGCTGATACGGCTTGATCGCTTGAATGATTTGTCTCACAGGCCTTGTCAAAAAGTGAATGATTAACCATGCCAGCAAGCTAAAAAGCAACAACATGCCAATACCAAAGAAAAGAATTGTCAACGAAAGATCGTGAGTAAGCTTAGAGAGCTGCCCATAAGGAAAGGCTGTGCGCAGTACATACTCTTCGTCCTGATATTCAAAGCGAACAGCCATATAGACCATCTCTTGACCAAAAAGAGGAGAGAAACTGACATCATACCCCACCCCTTTTTCAAAAGCCTCTTTGACAGCGGAAGCTTGAAGCAACTTATCATTTTCAAAGCCGCTGATTTGACGGTGCGAATCGTAGAGAAATGTCTCTTTTTTCTTTAGTAAACTCACTCTAAAAAAAAGAAATTTTTCCCGCTGTCTTAATCTTTCGATGAGATTTAAAAAGTTGGGCGCAGATTCAATATTTTCAATCAATTCCTCTGTACGTGCTCGTAAGTTGTGTTCTTGAATTCTCTCTATCACAATGGTGATCACAGGGTACAAAAGAGTTGTAAATACAAGAAAAATAACGAGCAGACTTAAGAAGATTTTTTGACGAAAACTCACGATGCATCCCACTTAAAGCCGGTCACTTCATAAATTTGAACCGGTTCTGAAAAACCTTTTAACGCAATCGGGGGAAGCGCTTTTGTATAAAAGGAAGACTCAATATTAGATGCTGCCAAAGTTCCCTCTGAAATAATCAACTGGTTCCTTTTTGCCACCTCACAAAGTCTCGCTGCTAGATTCACGTTTGAACCGAGCACGGTGTAATTGAGACGATCTTCTGCTCCCATATTCCCCGCAACAACAAGTCCTGTATGAATACCAATGCCCATTTCAATGGGAGGCAACCCTTCTACCACTCTTTCTTCATTCCACTTTTTTAATGTTTCTACAATCAACATTCCAGAAGAGACAGCTCGAAGAGCGTGGTCAGCATACGTTGTGGGCGCACCGAAAATAGCCATTACCTCATCACCCACGTATTTATCTATCACTCCTCCTTCTCCCTCAATCACGCGAGAAATTTTTGTCATACAGCTGTTGAGCATTTGAATTGTTTTTTGAGGAGGGGCATTTTCTGTCAACTTTGTAAACCCACGAATATCTCCAAAGAGCATAGAGACCACACGATCTTCGCCACCTAGATGAATCTGTGTTTTTAAAATTTCAGCCGCGACTTCTTTTGAAACAACTTTATCAAGCACTCCACGTATTTTTTCTCGATCTTGCAATCCTTTTACCATTTCTCCAAATGACTTAGTGAGTGTAGCAACCTCATCTTTTCGCCTCCCCACAGCGGGCAGCTGAACCTCTGCATAACGTCCCAAAGCCACGTGTTGGGTCGCTTGAGCCAGCTTTGTGATAGGATAGATTACACTAAAAGCAATTCTTCCAATAAAGATTAAAACCAAAATCATCGTCACAAAAGAAATCAACGAAAGCTGCAATGAAATGCGATCAGAAAGAGTCTCTTCAAGAGAAGAGAGGGTTTTGAAAATGGTTTGTTCATTAGCGGCAAGGCGAAAATTATAAAACACCAAATTACCATTTTCCATCGAACTCACGCGCATATAATAAAAGGATTGGTTGCCCACCGTGATGATTCCATTTGGTTGGTTTAACACTCCGGCACTGACCACTTCATCAATCGTTCCTTGTGGAACTTGATTTCCCTCGCTATCATATCCAATCCAAAAGTCTTTTTTGATTTTCACAAGCACCATTTTACTTGAGGCAAGAGCGAGCTGTTTGACCAAATTGCCTAAATAATTTCCGATAGATAAATAGGTATTATCAAGTAAGACTGTATTGCCAATGTAAGCGTGCTTAACTTGATCATCTACAATCAAAAAGTTTTGGTCTGCTACGGGAGGGCCTGTTACCGCGGGCTGCGCTTGTTCGTAGTAGTACCGATCATCAAAAAGTGGTTTGGTGTGAAAAACATGGCGTGTTAAGACCGCATACCCATTTCCAGTTGCATCTACGCGCGCGATGCCCTCGGGGACAACAATATCTTCGCTGATAGATAACCCTTCCACAAATAGAGGCGTCAAAAGACGAATCAAATTGACCTTAATCGCCCAATAATAGGCTGATTCTTGCTTAGTTCCGGGTGGAACAGCGATCGTTTCTACATCAGCCAGTTGCTCTTTGATCTCTTTTGGAGTGAGTTTAGCAATCTCTGCATGCACCTCTTTGAGCTGTTCTTTTGCCTTACTGGGATCGAGCAATGCATAAAGAATGTATCCTTCTTCTGTTTGCAGGTTCTCTGGAAGGGGAAATCCAATAAAGGGAAGATTTTTCCCCTCTTTTTCCACATTGAGTAGAGAAATAAAGGCCAATCCTTTGTCTTTTGAAAAGCGATCTACAGTAAAAATACTTGTAGCATGCGGAGTGATCACGGCTGTTTTATTTTGAATGGGAGAATGCGCTTGAATAAAGCCTATTTCAGGGTCGTATCCTGCAATACGGGCTAACCCTTCCCATACATCTGTCTCAGAATTTTTGGAATCGAAAGAGAGTTGTGCCGATGTGGAGTCATCTTCATAGAGCATAAAGAGGACAGAGTTAATGTCTTCTTTAATTGTTTTGAGCACGTCCTCAATCCACAAACGTTGTGATGTAACAAGGGCCTTGTGATCTGCAACAAGCAACTCATGTATTTGATCTGCAGCTTGGTAGATATCTTTTTTTACAAAAAATGTGGGCACAACATACATGGTAATCACCATGACAAACAGCAAAATGCCAACACCAAGAAGTAGTTTTGAGCGAAGCTTCATAAGTATTTCTTATGATATCTGCAACCAGTTAAGTTGCCAACCAATTCTTCAATTTGTGTGTGTGTTCTCTAATTCAAGCTCTTGTCCATAAATGATGCTCATCTCAAACAACTGGGCGTAAAAAATGGCATCCTATTCAAGCAAGCAAAGAAACCGATGAAGTTCCATCCCCAAATCGACAAATGTCATTTTGGGGATATTTATTCCTCTAAACTGGATCTCTTTTTGACTTGAACTTCGAGTTTTTAAGTTACTTTCCGTAAATGAGGTAATTGGGAAGGGATGGGACGATTAGTTAAGTTTTCAAACCCCTCTTTTGTGATCACGACCGTATCCTCTAGGCGCACTCCTCCAATACCTGGCAAATAAATACCAGGCTCAATTGTGATCACCATCCCCTCTTGAAGAGGAATTTGTGCATCCGCTCCCGTTGAGCGAATGAGTGGAGCTTCATGAATCTCAAGACCCACTCCATGCCCCAAGCTATGCGGAAAATATTTTTCATACCCCGCTTTTGCAATCACATCGCGTGCTGCAGCATCCAATACACCGATTGTAACGCCTGGACGACAAAAACAGAGCGCGTTTGAATACGCTGCATACACAATCTGATAGATTTCTTCGATTTTTGGATTGGGAGTTCCAAAATTCACTACACGTGTCATATCCGAATGATAGTGATTGAGTACAACCCCTATATCTATAAGAACAACTTCATCTTTTTGAAGAGTGCGCTCTGAAGTATGATAATGTGGCTGAGAGCTCCCTTCTCCAAATGCAACGTGCGGAGTGAAGGCGAGTTTTTCAGCTCCCGCTTTTCTCCAAAAAAATTCCAGCTCAAGCGCGAGCTGCTGTTCACTTATCCCTTCTTTAAGCAAGGTGCACGCATAATCAAAACCTTGTGAACCTAATTCTGCAGCTTCTCTTAAAGCTTCAATCTCTTTTTTTTCCTTAATTGCCCGGATGTGTTTCAGAGGGCTTGGAAGCGCTATCCACTCAGCAGGAAGAGATAAAAGCTCTTGATACGAAGAATAGGTTGTACAATCTGCATCAAAACCGATTTTTTTGTTTGGATAGAGCCAGTTGGTTTTAAATTCTATAAGAGGAACCACCTCTACAGACGCTTTTTTTTGGCACGCCTCTAAATAGCGACCGTCTACAAACAGAGTCGCTTTATTGTGATCAATCAATAAGCGACCTAATGAGAGCTCTTGACCTGTGAGGTAAAAAAGATCGATTGGCTGGTCGATTAAAAGTGCATCTAGAGAGTTTGTTTTTAGAAAATTTTGGATTTTTTCAATTCGGTTCATGGTGTTTTTTTTAGTTAAAGCACATCATCTTTGCAGCTCATCCATTTTGACACAATCATAGATTGAAGCTGTTCACATTATTTCGGTTGCAGTTTTAAACAAGTGGGCACTACATTAAAATTTTTAAAAAAGATCATTAAATGATCTCAAGCCTTATATAATCAAAGATTTATGTTTTTGTTTGGGCACCTTGGCGTCTTTGCTCCTTTGCGTTGACCTGTCTGAAAGACACAGCTATATTTTTATAACATTTTTTTTTAGTTGAGATACGTCTAAAAGCGAATGAATTTTGTGATCCTAAACTGCTGCTAACTCCTTTCCTTTCTTCTAAATACAACTCTTCCATCAATTGGGACTGCATTGGGATAATCTATACGCTCAATATGATCATCAAGTTGATAATCTAAGGGAAAGTCTGAAATTACTTCTGTAATTGCAGTATTTGCAATTTCAAAATCTTCTTCAGAAATCTCTCCATCATAAAAAAAACATATTTTAATCATTTTTTCTTCTAAGCAAACCTTAATTGTAACCACACGTAAATTTGGAGTCACAGCTCCAAGGAGAGCATGTTGTGTTGCAATAAGACCATACCTGTCATTTATTGGCTGCATACTAAATTACCTCGGTTGTCTGGGAATAATATGCACGCCACCCTTTGCGTAATCAATCGAACCCCATGTTGTTATGAAAGACTTCCCTGTCTCTTTATCAACGAAATAGCCAATACTTTCTTCAAAATTAATTATTTCTTTGTAACCAGGTTTGCCCGGAATTCCATGCCCTGCTTTCCTACCAGTCCCCGCATATTTATCGACCAATTTTTGCGGGTCTTTGTGGATTAAGATGCTGCGATTTTCTTTTGGTATATAATTTTTATGTCCTTTGATGTGTTTACCTTGCTTATCCCATTGGATCTTGATATTACCACTTTTTAGAAGCTTATTTCGACAAACTTCTTCTTTGACTGAAAGCTCTAAGACTTCCTTAGCCAATTGAGGTGATGCAGCAACAGTTTCAAGGGTCATGAGAGCATTGGCCTTCCTTAAATTGCGGTAAAGTGTGATTGCTTTAACAGAACCAACTCCTATGAAGATATCGATCCCATATTTCCCAATGACATGTCCAATATATTTGCCTTTAGTATCGTCATCTAACTGATTCCATGTTGCCAAACACTCTTGAATTTCTGGGACAAGTTTGAAGAGCGCCTCTTTTGTAGTGTTATCTTTGATGAATTCAATACAAGCACACGCCGAGTCAATCATATCTTGTGAAAGTGCAATTGGATGTGAGACAAAGGCCCATAGTCCTTTGTTTATGCCTCGGCAACAGGAAAGAATCGAAGGAACAAATTCAACTATGGAATCTTGGCCTCCTTGGAGCATGCCCAAAGCGATACCTCGGTTGAAGGCAACATAATTCAGTTTCGCTACTGTTTTTGGATCTACCTGTTTGGGACGAATTCCTGAAGCGAGGTAATCCGAAAGGGCCATCTCAAAACAACCAGTTTCGAAATATGCAATTGCTCGTTCAAAATAAGCTGCGGTGTTTTTAGGGTCCTTTTCAATGGCCTTAGTAAGAGCTATAATTGCCTCATCATAAGAAAGACTTTCACTTAAAAGGAGCCCCTCTTTTAAGTAGAAGTCTGAGGTTAAAAGCGCTTGATACTGATGTTGTTCTGCGTAAGAGATAAAACGGCGGATGTCTTCTAATGCATCGAGATTATCACCTCTGTGAAAAAGCACCATCCCCCTCTCATAGTGAATCTTGGGATGTGGGTGTTTTTTTAGGCATCTGCCGTAAAGCTCCAAAAAAGATGTTTGAATTTCCTCCTCTACTTCCATGAGGTATGGATTAATCGATAAATAGTCGCGCGAAGTCTGTTCTTGCAAAATATATCGGTTAAAATCCGATAAAATATGTCGATAGTGGGTGTAGAAAAAAGCATGTGTGAGTGAACTTGAAAGCATTTCATGCAAAGTTTTTTTGCCATCATCTTCTCTATACAGGAATGTAAAAACCTGAACAGGCGGCATTAACAAATTACTTGTAGTGTTTTTAAGAAGATGGGGAGTGAAATTTTCAATAAAATGATCGGAATAAAGCGGGGTCAATATTTTTTCTAATTGTACGTAGGCTTTATCACTAATTGTTTGTGCTTGCTGATCTATTTGAGGCCAATAACAACTACACGTAGGATTTTCCTCCACATAAAGCAAAAAGTTTTTTAATTGATGAAAATAAGTTCTGTTATTCCAGTCAAGGTATCCATAGTAAATTGCAGGCGCGGAGCAAAATTGCCAGGTGCTATTTTGCGCATCCTCTGAATCCATCCACCACCCATATTTTTGATGACAAGTGCAGTGATAAATAAGCGAGTAATCATAGATCGGCGCCTCGGGATACTCCTCATTGTAGTCTTCATCTTCATCGTCGCAAGAGACGGCGCGGATAACAGTTTGTTGGCAGGATGGACAGCAAGCATAATCACAACAACTTGTATTGCTGGAGGGTATGAAGTAAATAAGATGCTCTAAACTAGAAATTAATTCTTGATCAATATGAACATGTGAACTGCCATAGAGAAACAATTCTAATTCCACAGGATCTCTACAACTTTTACAACTCCATGCACTGCATCCTTCAGGATCGATTTGTAAATGATGAATACAAAAGTCCGGCCAAACTCCTTGATGGATTTTTGGAGTGAGAATAGTTGTGTAAATGTTGCCCATACTGTCATTTATGTTTGAGGCAAGTTTTTTTTCTAACTCGGAGTGTTTAACGCATTTGGGTGAGATGCTATTCAAACAGGGTAGGTGTTCTGCTGCGCCCAACTCACATATCCATATCAGAACCAGTGCAAAATAAAGAATTGTTTTTTTCATAACATGCCTCACATGAGGAGAGAGGGTACGAAGATTGAATTTTAAAGAAAAGGTGAATTTTTTGTGGATAAAACCTACCTTGCCTTAAAAGTTTTCGTCTCATTGGATAAGCGTGGCAGAAAGACACAGCTATATTTTTATAGCATTTTTTTTAGTTGAGATGCGTCTAAAAGCGAATGGATTTTTTGGCCGCTCGGTGTAAATTCAGAGTCTTTGCAGCTCATCAATTTTGAAACAATCACCTTACCCATTTCAATCGAGGTGTCACGTGGCTGTAAACACCTGCCAATTTTTTTTGGAATCGTTCCATTTTCTAAATAGGCAGATAAAAAATCAGCAATCTCCATCGGCTCCATCAATGCAGGAATCGCATCGACTATAAAAGTATCCCCTCCAAAATGACGTATACTTAGCCCATAGCCGTTGAGCTTTTCAATGTGCTCCAATAAAAGCGCTTTCTCTTTTCCCTGAAAATCTAAATGCAAAGGGAGTAGAAGCGCTTGCATCTCTTTAGATTCTAATAAATGGTGATAGATGATTCTTTCATACGCTCTTTTAGTATCAATCACACGCACACCCAATTCCTCTTGAACAAACAGATAGTGATTCACCCGGCCAACGATCTCAATCGAGGAAATCAAGGGGAGAGAAACTTGTTTTGGCGCCGTATAAACGGGTGGTGGTGGTTCCGCTGCAAATAAAGACGCCACAGGTTCAAATTGGGGGAAATTTATTTTAGGTACCCTTTGCACGCTCTCTTGCGGCTGCAACGAGCGTTCAATCGCTTCGATGATTTGTGTACCCAATCGATCCATTTTGTGCAGACGCACCTCCTTTTTTTGAGGATGCACATTCACGTCGATGCAGGTGTTAGAGATTTTGAGATGCAAAAAGAAGAGAGGAAATCGATGCGTTGAAAGACGTGTGCCAAATCCTTCAAGCACCTTTTTTGACACAAAAGAGGAAGTGACAATCCGCCCATTCATAAACAACATCTGTCCCGTTCTGTTTGGGCGGTGCACGGAAGGGCGACAAATATAGCCATGCAAATGAAAACCCTTCTCCTTTTGTTCCACGGGGAGCAAGGCGTGTGCTATCTCTTCGCCTAGAGAGGCACAAATACGCTGCTCTAAAGTTTCATCTTTGGAAAAAATCAGCTGCTGCTGCCCATCGTTGACCCACGAAAAAGCGATATGCGGATTGCATAAAGCAAATTGAATAAGCACCTTATGCACTTCGCTCACATCCCAAGCCACGCTTTTTTGAAAACGTTTGCGCACAGGAACGTTAAAAAACAACGACTTGACCTCAATCGTTGTTCCCCGCTGACGCGGCAAAGGAGAGAGAGCGCCTAACTTTCCTCCCTCCACATGGAGCACACGCCCTTGATCCTCCTCCATACAGCTATGTAGGCGCATTTTGCTTACCGAGGCGATCGAGGGGAGCGCCTCCCCTCTAAATCCCAAAGAGTGAATATGATCAAGTTCAGCGCTCGTAGATAATTTTGAAGTTGCGTGTCGCTCCAAACAGAGAATAAGATCTGATTCGCCCATTCCCTCTCCATCATCCGAAACTTGGATCAGTGCACGCCCTCCTGCACGCGTTTCAATCTCTATTTTAAACGCGCCTGAATCTAAGGAATTTTCTACAAGTTCCTTCACAACAGAGGCCGGGTTTTCAATCACCTCACCAGCGGCAATTTGATTAATGGTGTGCTCATCGAGCAGATGGATTTTTTGACGTAACATATTAAAGGTATTTTTTGATAAACTAAACTCATAAGAAGCATAAGAATTAAGGAGCCAATATGCAAGAAGGAGTTCAGCCCACCTCACACAAACAAATCAACCTATTAGAACACAAAACTCCATCCGATGATTGGTTTCAAAAAAACATCGCTAAATATGTTGAGGTTTCAGCATCCAGCGACCTACTTAATGATATTTTAAACTATGCGCAGGCGCTAGAGGGAGAAAAAATTGCCAAATCTAAAGCGCAACCTCTCTCTCTCAAAGAAAAACCCATTTCTCTCCCAGACAGTACCAACACCTCCACTCTATCGAATACGCTCACCTATAATTCACTACAAAAAAATGTGAAGACTATTTTTCAAAGTCTTGAAAAAATGCTAAAAGAACAGATAAAGCACAATCCAGCACTTGCACAAGAGCTCGAACAATCCTTAAACGAACTCAAACAGCTCTCCCAAAGCTTCCCTTCTCTTTCAAACCAACAATTGGGCCAACTCGATCAAATCACAGAAAAACTCTATGGGATACATCCACCCTTTCCCTCCAAAATGGACATTTCTAAACTAGAGGGACGAAAAGTTTTTTGGAAAAGCACGCTTGATATGCTCGAAAAACTCATGCGATCGAACCAATCTGATGTAAAAGACATCCAAGCACAAATAAAAGATCTCGATGGACGCGCTCAGATGCTCGCTAAAATAGATCTGCTTGTTCAACGCCTTCAAACGGCATTAAAAACAACTCCTTTCTCTTCAGAGCAATTTTTACAACTGATCGGAGATATTCAAAAGTTAGGGAATGTGGGCCCGTTGTTGTCCGGGGAACAATCAACAGCGCACACAGACTTTTTTAACCAGCTTGGAACACTGAAAGATTCAAAGGGTAATACCTTAGACAAATCGATTGCCGATACCGTAACCAATAATGCTCTTGCACAATTTTTACACACAAATCCCACAGCCTCTTCGCAGCAAATCCTCACTCACATGCAAACATTTTTAGATCAAAGCAACCTTCAGGAATCCCAAATCCCTTTTTTGCAAGAGATTGGAAAATCAATTTCAACAAATATCTCTCTACAGGGCTTTCCTGCCTCTCAGGGACAACTTGGTATTCCTTTTGCAAAAACAGAAGGTGACAAAATTCTCCCTAACCAAGAATTTAATCAAGCACTTAACGAAAAAACATTGGGTTCAGTCTCAAATCCAGACGCTCTCTCAGGAAAAAAACTGAGCGAAACAACTAAAGCAGAAGCTTTAGAGACCCATACCAAAATGGAGGGTTACAAACAGGCGGAATTGAGTTTAGTAGATACCCAAACAACGATAGGAAAAGCAGCCAAAGGGGCTTCTGTTACCGTATTAAATTCAGGTTCGCTTCAGAACAACTTTGCCAATGCCATTATCAATCATTACATGAAAAAGCAAGAAAAGTACTTAACAGAGCTTGCAATGCTTCTGATGATCGATAACCAAGGAGCGGAAGCTGGTAATTATATGCTCAGCCAACTAGCAGGTTGGAATAATGCTGGCTCTGAGTTTAACTATCCTACATCGGATAAAAAAGCAGAAATCAAGTCTGGAAAAAGTCGCTACAATCAAGCCAGCAATGCACGGAAAAAAGCAGAAGCACAAAAAGCCAAAGACAAAGAGGAAATAAAAAAAGGTGAAATTGACGGAAAGAAAATGACACCGAAAGAAAAACAAGCGCTTG
>JAJACO010000045.1 GCA_022601475.1 Chlamydiales bacterium | reverse complement strand
TAACCTTGGTCTAAACTTAATCCACTATAGAAGCGTTGGAAGAAGCGAGTGTTAGGAGAAATATCCTGAGATCGTTCCAAAACGGCACAAAGCTTGAGTTGTTCAATGGTCTCACCTTTCATTTGTGCAATTTTTGAGCTCAGAGCTTGGAAATGGATATTCTTAAAAATATTACAAAATATTTTGGTCTTTACCTAAATTTTATTTATGTGCTTTTATTTGCCAATAGATAATTTTTTGAGGTTATTTCATGAAAAAATGGGTCTTTGCAGTTTTATTTAATGTTTGTTGCTTTTCTAGCCTTTATGCCTTTGTGGGCGAAGGCTTTTATGTTCGAGGTTTTGGAGGGTGGAACTATATGGATATTCCCACAGATGAGTATGAGGGGATTTCTGAAGAACTTAAGACAAAAACGGGGTATGTTGTGGGAGCCTCTATAGGTTACAAGTGTTGTTGGCCGGTGGGTTTTGAAGGGGAATTTTCTTACAGAGAAAACCTGTTTGATCAGCTTGTTCTCAGTAATGGATCGAATTCTATTTCAGTCCCTCTTAAAGGAAATATAGATAGATATAGCGCAATGGGGAATGTGTTTCTCGATTTTCCTGTTGGACTTTTTAACCCTTATATTGGAGCTGGCTTGGGATATAGTTATGAAAGTGTGACAATGGCGCTTGATGTGGACCGTTTTGATACGCCCCCCGAAGAGCCGATTTCTCAAGATCCCACGCATAAACAATTAAGGACTGCCTACCAAGGAATTATTGGAATTAGCCTGCAGTGTTTAAAAAAGACAGATGTACGGATTGATTATCGCTATTTGGGTGCGAATTCAACATCTGTTGGCAATGATACGATTGCATTCACATTGATGCACACTTTTTAAGTTATACCGCTTAGATTTCAAAGCTTTTATGGCTTGAGGATTTCGATAATTTTTTCCTTAAGGGGAATATTCCCTACAATCTGCTCCACTGTGGGTTTAAATCTATAGGTCCAGTTGGTGTCTAAGATTTTTCCGGGGATATTGATCCGTTCATTGTTCGGGTTGCCCGCCACTAGATTAGGGAAGAGAGAGAGATACTCTTGGAGCAGGTTGATATGAAACAGACTTGCCGATGTATGGCAGTCTCGCAAAATTTCTTGATGATGCTCTAGGCTTAAGAATGGTTCGTAGGGCCAGTTTTTAAATTCTGAGTAGAGCTTAGCTTCTTTAGGGAAGTGGCGCCACCAGAGTTGGAGTGTGTCAGAATCGTGTGTGGAAACAGTGGACATTGTCATCGGTTGGTATTCTTTAATGGGAATAAAGCTGCCGTCTGTTTCCCAACTTCTTTCCCAACGCATCATTTTAGTGCCACAGATACCGAGTGAATAGAGGCACTCTTTTACACTTTGTGGAACCAGGCCCAAATCCTCCCCAATAGGGAGTATAGGGGCCGATTTAAGCATCATTTCCATGATTTTTTGCCCGTGAGCAATCCATTGATCTGCCGCTGCGGGTAAAAAACTTCCATCTTTTGCCGGTTTTCCAATCGCGATCGCCCACATACGAAAAAAACCGACAACATGATCAATGCGGTAGAGGTGGTAGAGGTGCGAGGCGATTTGCAATCTCTCTGTCCACCAAGCGTAGTTGTGTTTTTCAAGCTCTTCCCAATCGTAGAGAGGGAAGCCCCAATATTGCCCCTCACGTGAATACATGTCAGGCGGCGCTCCTGCAGCTAGATGAAGCAAAAATAGGTGTCTCTTGTGCCACACATCTGCACTGTCACGGCTGATTAAAATAGGAATATCCCCTTTTAAAAAGATCTTGTTTTCAGAGGCAATATTTTTAACTTGTTCCAGCTGCGAAAAGCAGAGGTATTGGAGGAATTGATGAAAATCACTTGTTTTAGCGTGTTCTTTTAGAAGCTCTTGGTATCCTTTCTCTGAGGGGCTTTTGTGATGTGTGGGCCACTCTTCCCAGTTTTGCCAGTAGTTAACCTCTTTAAGAGCTTTAAAAAGAGCGTAAGGCTCTAGCCAGGATTGGTTATGCTCTACAAAATGGCGGTATTCGGCCGATTGTGTTATTTTATCGAAAAAATGAACGAAATACTCACGCAGTAAAAGGATTTTAAGTTCACGCACTACATGGTATTTTACACGCGCTGTGTCGTTCCAGTAGCGCATTTTTTCAAGTTTTTTATGAAAATCTGGAACCGCTTCAATATTTGGAAGGTTTGAGAGGCTAATATGAACAGGATTGAGCGCAAAGGCTGAGAGAGCGTTGTAGGGACTTGTTTCAAGTCCTGTGTCATTGAGAGGAAGAAGCTGGATGATGTCCATGCCGGTAGCTTGGCACCAATAGATGAGGGGAATAAGGTCTAGATACTCGCCAATGCCACAGCTATTTTCTGAGCGCAAAGAGAAAAGCGGCAGGCAAATTCCGTGGTGATTTTTAACGCCGATTTGTTGCCATTGGGGGCCCGCGGGTGTGTTAAATAAAGGCTCTTTATTCATGGCTTAAGTCCATACATTCCACTGCCGGAAGGGGTGGTAATTTCTGGTAAAGGGGGAATATCTCCTCGTTCCAGTGCGTGTTGCCAGGTTCTGGCTTGCTCGAGATAGAGTGTTAAAAATTGAAATAACTTATCTCCTGTTAGCGGAGCAATATCTAGAAATTGATACAGGACAAGGGAGTCATTTTTTTCGCTAAAGGCGAATATTCCTCGAGGTATGCACGAAGCTCCATTGGCGATCAGGGCGTGTAGAAAGATTTTTTCTCGGTAAGAGCCAGGGGAAATTTGCCCCAACTCACTTCCAACTAAGATACGGTCAGCATTGATGTCGAGATCAATTTGGCAGGAGAGATGTTCGTTTGGAAAAACTATGAGGCATGATTGGTGCGCATCAGGTTCAAGGGGAATACCCAAAAGTGGACTCAGTGAATGGATTAAATCTTCAAAAGGTGTCATTTAGGCTTCCTCATCTTCCATGTCTTGTCTCTCTTCGAGTTCATCTAGCGTTTCTAGTATGACAAGAAGTAGATCTTGTTTGTGTCGATTTGTTTTATAGATGCGAGGAGAGAGTCCTCGAATTGCATCTCTGTATTGCATAAAGACAATGATTTTTTCAAGGTCATCTAAATCGAGCTGATCGCCTTGTTTGAGCAACTTCATGACAGAGGGGTATCTCTCTTCTGCAAGTTTGATAAACTCTTTAGCTAATTTTTCAAAGGCGGGTTTTGTTTTTTTGTCTTTAAGACCATACTGCTTATAGAGCATGCGCATCATTTTTTGGCGCGACTTAAAGAAGAGATAGACCCATAGAATGGATTGTAAATTGCGCGCTTCTGTCATTAAACGCATGAGTTCTGCAGCTTGAATGGAGGGACCTTTGGATTTAAGGTCATATGCTAACCCTTTTAGTAAAAACTTTGTTAGTAGTTTGAGGTCGTCAAAGGGGTATTTTTCAGAGAGTTCTGTAAATAAGGTGTTGTGATCGCGGGGATTTCCTGTGATATCGCGATAAAGATTACGCAGTTCTGTTGGGTTTTGTCCAACTCCTTGTTTGTGAAAAGATTTGGCAGCAGCATCCACGTTCCTTCCCGCAATAACTTCTCTGCCGCGCAGTTCATTGAGAAGTGTTTTTGCAGCTTTTACCTTGTCTTGGAGAGGACCTTCTGTAGACTTTTCAAGATATTCTAACGCTTCATCTGCAAGCGTTGCATCTTCAAACGCTTTATCTACTTGTTCTAAAATTTCTTCGGGAGATTGCTCTTTATGAATAGACTCTTTTAAAGAGCGCAGCTTATCCGATGGGAGCTCCGGGTTGCGTCTATTGTAGTTCTGAGCGAGATCTTCTTCCGATTTGGACTCAACTTCGGTGATTCTTTGTTCAACTGACTCAGGGTGTTTTTTTCGATTTTCAAGGGTGCGGAATTTATCTCGCTCTGTATCTTTTTCAAGAGAGGCTCGATTAAAGCCGCGTTCCACATTTTCCATAAAGCGCGCTTTTGAAGCTTCTTGTTTAGCATTAAGCTCCTTGGCGTCTTGTTTAGCGGCGCGTTGTTGTATAGATGGAAGGTTGACAGGTATCGGCTTGGACATAAAGTTTCTCAAGTCTTAAAAACTTTATTATACTACTAACCGAGCTTCTATAGCAAACCTGTATAATTAAAAATTTACTATATCTGAATTCTTCCAAGAGGTTGGATGCGAATCTCGGGAAGAACTTCTTGATAAGAGACAACGGCCATGTCAGGGTACTCAGTTTCAATGAGTTTACGCACAAAGCGCCGAACGTCAATAGCCGCTAACAAAACAGGGGGCTGCCCTCCTGGAGGGGTGGGAACAATGGTGTTACGCATTGCCTTGAGAATTAAGTTGACACTGTCTGGATCAAGAGCTAAATAAGAGCCTGCGGAGGTTTGCTTAATGGCCCCTCTTACCATCTCTTCGATTTCAGGATCAAGGAGATAAACAGAAAGTGTAGATTGTCCCTCAGAGTATTTATAACTGATATAGCGCTTTAAAGAGGCGCGGATATATTCTGTAAGCAAAACGGTATCTTTCTCGGTTTGAGCCCATTCGCTCAAAGATTCCATGATTGTGCGCAAATCCTTAATTGAGATTTGCTCTTGAACAAGCCGCCTAAAGATCTCGGTAAGCTTCTGAAGGGGAACAAGGCGAGTGACTTCCTTGACAAGATCGGGAAAGGAGCGCTCCATGAATTCAAGCATCGAACGCACCTCTTGGATACCCAAAAACTCTTGGCTATTTTGTCGAAAGAAGTAAGATAGATGTAAAATCATCACTTCCAATTGGTTCCAGTATTTAATACCCGCTTTTTTCATCACATCTTTATAGCGATCTTCCACCCATAAAGAGGGGAGGCCGGCTGCATTTTTATAGGAAATATGCGGAAGGTTATAACGGTTAAGATTCTCTTCTAGCTCATTTGTCAGTAGGTAATGTTCGGGGATTTTTCCACGCGCAACTGGAACTTCGTTGAGTAAAATAGAGTATTCATCCGCTTCTAAGATGGGAGAATCTGTGCGCACATGGATGCCGGGATAGCGGATTCCAAGATCTTGATAAAGAGCTTGTCTGAGTTTGGGGATAAGCTCTTCAACTAAGTTAGGAGCTCCCTTACCCTTTCCTTTTTTTATAAGCTCGGATAAATTTTTGCCCACTTCTAAAATAACGGGGAGTGTGAGAGCGTAATCCTCTCCTTCTCCTCCTATGATGGCATGCCCTTCAATGTCGGTTTCAATAGCTCCTCCACCGGCAGCTACCTTTATTCTATCCTTTTTTTGTTTACGCCAGACAGCAACTCCACTAAAGCCCACTCCTAGAGCCAAAAGAGTAAAGGTCCAAAGAGGGAACCCCTTAAAAAATCCGATGCCAAAGATGGCCAAAGCGGCGATTAGAAGCGCTCTTGGTTCTCTTAAAAGTTGAGAGGAGATTTCTCGCCCGAGATTGGCATCGCGTCTTTCACTAGAAACACGTGTGGTGACAATACCTGCTGTAAGAGAGATTAATAGAGAAGGAATTTGAGAGACAAGTCCATCCCCAATTGAGAGAAGTGTATAGACCTTTGCGGCTTGGCCGAGAGTCATTTTATGCTGAGCCACTCCAATGATCAAACCGCCCACAATGTTGATAAAAGCGATGATCATTCCGGCAATGACATCTCCTTTTACAAATTTCATCGCTCCATCCATCGCTCCGTAGAGCTCACTCTCCTTTTGAATCAGGGCTCTTTTTTCGCGTGCTTGATTCGCATCGATAGATCCAGCGCGTAAATCGGCATCAATCGCCATTTGTTTACCGGGCATCGCATCTAAACGGAATCTAGCAGCGACCTCAGCCACCCTTTCAGCCCCTTTTGTGACGACGATAAATTGTACAATTGTAATGATGATAAAAATCACCATCCCTACAACGTAATTGCCCCCTACAACAAAGTGACCAAATGCTGAGATGATCTCTCCTGCATAAGCGTGCAAAAGAATCTGCCGCGTGGATGAAATATTGACCCCTAGCCTAAAAAGGGTTGTGATCAGCAGCAGAGAGGGGAACATGGATAGGTGAATTGCGCTTGGAATATAGAGAGCCACCATCAATAATCCAATTGCAGCGGTCAAATTGAATGTGATCAATAAATCGATGACAGGAGGAGGCACCGGGAGCACGATCATAATAACGACCGAGATAATCCAACCCGCTAAGAGTAAATCACTTGATCCGTGGATCGTTTTTAGGGCGGATTCGCCAGCAAATGTTCTGAGAAAAAAATTAGTTAGTTTTTTCATTTACGCTTCAGTATTTAATTTCATTCTCCACCCTCGAGGGATGTAACATATAAGAGAATCTCTCCAATTGCATCATAGGTTGATTCAGGGATTAGAGTATTAGTCTCCCCTTCATCAAGCAACTGATGTGCCAAGGGTACATTTCGCATAATGGGAATCTTGTACTTCTCAGCTTCTGCCATAATAGCGAGTGCGCGCTTTTCTGTCCCCATCGCAATGATCCACGGGGCTTTATATTTTTCAGGTTCATATCCAATAGCCACAGCGACGTGTTGAGGATTGGATACAATCGCCTTGGCTCTTTTAACTTGGGTGGTGCCTTCATCATACGCCATTTCTTGAGCAATTTGTCGTCTTTTCCCTTTAATTTCAGGGTTGCCTTCTGTATCTTTATACTCTTGTTTTACCTGGAACTTTTCCATTTTCATCTCTTTTGCAAAATTCAGGCGTTGATAAACAAGGTCGAAGATGGCGATGAGTATAAAATAGACACCAATCCAAATAGCGACTTTGTATAATATTTTTTTGAAAACGATTAGGCTGACACTGGGAGGAAGGGCGACTGTGACAACGAGGTCTTTAATTTCATGATAGATGGCAAAATAGAGTAAAACAGCTGCCCCAAAAATCTTGAACATAGATTTAAGCAACTCAACTACAGTTTTCATTTTGAATTTTTGCTTCAAATTTTGAGCCATGTTGAACTTTTTAATATCGGGCTTAAAAGCTTCTACCGCAAAGGTTGGGCCGACGACTAAAAATCCAACGAGTGTCCCGACAGCTGTGACCCCAACTGTAATAGGTAAAGAAGTAATGAGAATGAGGTGGATCATTTCTTTGATGTAATAACCAGCCGAGACCTCTAGGTTAGCTCGGGGTGCCTGCATAAAGATTTCGAGCATAAAAGCAACGAGTTTCTCGTATAAAAAACTCCCTAAATAAAGGGTGAGAGAAATAGCAGTGATAAACGTAAATGCAGAGGGGAAATCTTGAGACTTGGCAACTTGCCCTTTTTTTCGCGCATCCTTGAGCTTTTTAGGGGTCGCCTTTTCGGTTTTTTCGGCCATAAAATGCAGTATAGTCCATAATCTGCTTTTGTGCTACACTCTCTGTTTATGTCTAATTTAAGTTGCGGAATTGTCGGTTTACCGAATGTTGGGAAATCCACCCTGTTTAATGCGCTCACAAAAGCGGGCGCAGCGTCATCGAATTATCCTTTTTGTACCATTGATCCTAATGTTGGAGTTGTCGATGTTTCTGATCCAAGGCTGGGGGTGTTATCTAACCTCAGTAATAGCAGGAAAATTATCTACGCCTCCATGCAATTTGTCGATATTGCGGGGCTTGTAAAGGGAGCTTCTCAAGGAGAAGGGTTAGGGAATCAATTTTTGACCCATATCCGAGAGACTGATGCGATTGTGCATGTTGTGCGCTGCTTTGAATCTGAAGATATCATTCATGTGGAGGGCAAGGTGCACCCAATAGATGATATTGAGACGATCAATTTAGAATTGATACTCGCCGATCTTCAATCTGCACAAAATAGTTTTTCTAGGCTTGAAAAGCAGGTGAAGGGGAATAAAGAGCTTCTTCCCACCCTTGAGCTCTTAAAAAAGATATGCACTCATCTGGATCAAAACTTCCCTGTAAGAACACTCTCACTAACTGAAGAAGAATCGCAACTCATAAAGCCCTATCCTTTTTTGACTCAAAAAAAAGTGCTTTATGTCGCGAATGTCTCCGAAGATGACCTTCCCGACATGGAAAATGAATATGTGCAACAGGTGCGAGAGTATGCTATCAAAGAGGGAAATAGCGTCATCCCTATTTGCGGAAAGCTCGAAGCGGAAGTGTCTGAGCTTGATTCCGAGGAGCAAGAGGAGTTTCTGGCTAGCATGGGTCTCAAAGAGACTGGTTTGAATCGTCTGATTCACGCTTCTTTTGATATGCTTGGTTTGATCACTTACCTAACTTCTGGTGAGATAGAGACAAGAGCTTGGACAATTCAGAAGGGAACCTCAGCACAAGAGGCAGCCGGTAAAATCCATACAGATATTCAAAAGGGTTTTATTCGCGCCGAGGTGATTGCTTATGACGATATGGTCTGTTACGAGGGGAGGGTGGGAGCAAAAGAGGCAGGAAAGCTCCGCTCAGAGGGACGAGACTATATTGTCAGTGATGGAGATGTTATTCTTTTTCTCCATAATTAACAG
>JAJACO010000044.1 GCA_022601475.1 Chlamydiales bacterium | reverse complement strand
TCCCTCTTTACTTCGTCTGGAAAATTGCATATCGGACAAAATCTGCCAGACTTATATTTATCGTAGCCACAATGTGGACAAATAGCAACCTTAGGCATTGGAATTGCAACTATATAACCATCGTTAGCAACCGTTAAAGATTCTAATGGGAATAAAGAACCTTGTAAATTCACATACAAACCTTCATCAGTTACGGATATCTGATCTGGAGTTGCAACAATGTAGTTAGCAACTAAGCTAGATGACCCCAGCAATACTCCTAAACAGATGATCATGAAATAATTACGAATATTTTGCATTTTTTTCTCCTTTTTTTGTTCAAAATAATGCTATCTTTGGACCGAAATAGTCGTTAAGACTATGTTAATGCAAAATTTTACTCAAGAAAGGATTTTTTTTATAAAGACAAGTTTGCATTATGTTTCAAACCTACTTGTATCCATTCTCTTAGATTAACACCTGCCTCAAAAGCATCTGCCGGTGATTTAGCTTTAGGAACAGGCCATGCATGAAGTCGAGGAAAAGAAGCTTTCCAAAATTGAAAAGCTTTTTTCCCTGCCTCATCGAAATCCATTGCAAAAAGAATTAATGGAGCCTTTGCTAAGAGAAGAGCGCTCAACATATCAGGACGTTTTGAAGCTCCCCCTGTAGCTACGACACCACAAAAACTGCCACATTCTTGCCCAACAAGCATCGCATCCAGTTCTGCTTCCACGAGAACCAAAGGTTTGATCGAGGAATACCCACAGATAAAAAAAGAGGATTGGCTTCCTGGAATAATGTAATACTTTCCAAAGCAAGCTCCTTGGTACCAGTCTGAGCGGCGAATGGAAATGCGGATCACTTTGCCAGATAAAATGGTGGGAATGACGATACCAGGAGGGATAAAGATTGTTGAGCGCTCCTTAGCATCTTTCTCAGAAAGCCCCCATTTTTCTCTTGGGTCATGACGATGAATAGGATTCCAACCAACTTGATGGTTTTTTGAGGTATGAAGGTTGAGATGACGCTGTTTAATTGTTTCCATTGCCCGATCATCCATCAATAGCCTTTGATGAGCTGCCCTTACAAACTGAAGAGCTTGAGCTTCCCATTGAGCCTGAACTGGAAAGACATTTTTCTTGGCAATTGCAGAAGTCCAGCCGTTATCATCTTCCTTGGCTATGACTCGATGGGATGAGGTAGGTAAAAACTCGCGATGGAATGTAGTGGTATTTCCTGACATGCAGCATTGACGACACCAATACCGATTCTGGATAGGCCAAATCAAAAAGCGATCTTTTCCTCCACAATTTGGGCAGCTCGAAGCGTATTCTCCACCGTAGGTCGAAGACTTTCTTTTTGGTTCTAATCCATACTCTCGAGCAAGCGTAAGTAAATTCATTTTAGTATCCTTTGCTAAAGTTGCTAAACAGCTAAGTTTTTACTATTCCATTTATTACTAAGTATTTACAAAATATTTGGATTGATAAACTTGCGCTAAAGATGTGCTAATTTTTAAAGTTTAGCAGGTCTTTAGCGCAAATCTAGCACCTGTAATTTTTATTTATTTCATTCACGATCAGTTGATTACGAATCATTTAGCGATTTAGCAACTTTAGCAGGACATTTTATCTACCAATCGAGGAACCCACACTATTCGATGCCTTTTTCCTTTGTATTCTTGATTATTAATAATCTGTCCGTATCCATGATCTTGCAAAACAAACAATACTTTCAGCGCAAGATTTTTATTTCTCACCTTCAATGGCCCTTTTTGATACAGAGTAGAAATAGGAATCGATTGCTCGTTTGTTTTACGTTGATAATTTTCAAGCCATAAGAGAGATTCTTGTGCAAGCTCAAGATAACCGTTGGTCTGATTTAAACCCTCGATGCGAGCAGCTTCATTAAGATAAAAATCCACAAGCTCAATCGCTTGCTTTATCGTACCCTCAGAAACAAAAGAGAAGTCATTTTGATAAAATACTGTTAGAATGCCTGCAATTCGCAGCACCTGCTCGGGAGCCTTACTCGCAAATCGACGAATTGAATGAAAATCACCGGAGGATAAAAGTCTCTTATCCAACTCATTATGAAAATCTATCCAGATGCCCTTGGCTTTTTTTTCCATTTCTATTTTTTTTGGTTGAAGCTCGTTTGGAACATTGGGATTTTTCAATAGAAAGGGTTTGTTGAGAAGATCTGAAAGACTCTGAAAGTATGTTTTTAGAGCAGGATCATCTGCAAGATTTACATCCTGATATCTTCTTTTACCAATCATCGATTCAGGGTAAACGACAAGACAACGAGCTAGAAAACCCTGCGTCTTTAGTAACTCATTGGAAAAAACGCGATTAAACACACTCTCTTGCATCATAAGATGAAGGGAAAAACGCTTCCCATACAGAATGATGCTTTCTCCTTTAGCTCTAACTCTTGTAGATGGCTTGCCGTCCCAAAATGAGCTTAAACCTGCAGCTGTTTTAAGCAGCTCTTCTTTATTCATACTAAAGCCACCAAACATTCGACCACCCTCATCACAGAATAAGCCAAGAGAAGGTCTTCCCTCTTCAAAAAGACATTGCAATCCTTCAAATGTTGGTTCCTCTACAAGACATGTGGGTTTC
>JAJACO010000043.1 GCA_022601475.1 Chlamydiales bacterium | reverse complement strand
TTTGAATCATCTCCACCTACTACTACAAGACCATCGAGATTAAGACTTTTGCAATGATTTAAGCTTTGTTTGAGCTGTTCAGGGGTTTCAATTTTAGTCCTCCCAGCTCCAATCAAATCAAACCCACCCGTATTGCGAAAATCAGCGATCAGTTCTTGATTCAACTCGATATAACGATTCTCAATGATCCCGGAAGGTCCCGATAAAAAACCAAATAAACGGGCATTCGGATGCAGATTTTTTAGTGCATCAAAGAGTCCCGAAATGACATTATGTCCTCCTGCTGCCTGCCCTCCGGAAAGAACAACTGCCACTCGTAAAGGGGCGTGAGATTTGGATGCTCCTGACTTAAAACGGACAATGGGCTGCTCCGATGTCTTTGGAAAAAGAGCTTGAATATCCCGGTTTGAACGGATGGTTTCAACGGGATCAGCTACAAGAGAGGTGAGATCCTCAAAAATTTGAGGACGTTTAGGTCTATATGTTAACCTATGCTTTTCAAGGGGGCTTACTGCTCTTTTTTCCATACTCAAACTCTTAAAGATTCTGATTGAAAAAAAGAACACATTCTTCGATCACCTTAGGAAAATTGGGAGAGAAACCTAAGGCGTGCTGGTCGTCTGCAAAAGTGATAAAACGGGCCGCACTATTCATTTGACACCCTTTTTCAAAAGCTTGCTGATGAGCAATCGAAATAATTTCATCTTTTTTACCATGCATGTGCAAAATAGGTAATTCGTTCAATTCCTGAATAGTTTTGTAAGCGAACATCTTTGCAAACTGATCTCTAAACTCCGGATTGAGCTGAATGCCCCTATAACTGGCCAAGACTTCTGAAGGGTCTTTTGTGATTGCCGCTTGATTTTGCATCAGAAAATCACGGTACCAAAGCTCTCCGCTTGCAACAGGAGCCCAAAGTGCTAGAGCTTTAGCTCTTTTAACACGCGCTTGGGCTAAAACAGAAATTGCGCCACCCAAAGAGGCACCAAAAAAGCCTACACGTCCTGCATCAACTTGCTCAATTCGATCTACAGCATCAATCATCTTAAGAGCGTCCGATATAAGATCTTCAAAAGTGAGCTCTGATAAGTGCCCCTCGCTATCTCCCGCTCCTCTAAAGTCGAAGCGGAGAGTGGCAATGCCAGCTTTTGCAAGATTTTCTGCTAATGTGACATAGCAGCGATTTGATCCATGCTTGCTACTTGCAAATCCATGCATAGTCACAACGATTGGAGGATTTTCACAACACGTGGGTCTGTGCAAGATCCCAAAAATTTTCTGTCCGTTGTTTGTAATCTCAATAGATTCTCTCGATTCGACCTTATCCAGCGTTTCTTGCATCTAGCTCTCCTTAGATTGAAGAAGTACGTTTGCAATTTATCTTTTTAAAATGATTAAGTCACCAAAAAAAAACACTACCTATTTTCTCTGTGAGGAAATAAACTTCTTCTGTGCAAACTTACCAAATCATCATTATTGGAGGAGGAGCTGCTGGGATATTTGCAGCTCTTGCTGCCAAAACGCAACGTCCAACAGCCCGTGTTATTGTCTTAGAAAAGACAAATGTTTTGTTATCCAAAGTCAAAGTCTCAGGCGGAGGGCGATGCAATGTAACGCACTCTTGTTTTGATCCCAAGGAGCTCGTCCAAAACTATCCCAGGGGCAGCAGAGAGTTGCTGGGACCTTTTCACCATTTCCAGCCCGCGGATACAATTGATTGGTTTGAAAAAAGGGGAGTTGAGCTCAAAACAGAGGCAGATGGTAGAATGTTTCCCATCACAGATTCTTCCTTAACAATCATTGACTGCCTCCTCTCAGAGGCAGAGAATCTTGGAGTTGAAATTCTCACCCGACAAAAAATCGAAAACATCGACAAAACTCCTAATGGATATGAAGTGCAATTTGCTGATAAACCCCCTATTCAAGCGGATAAGCTGCTTCTCGCTACAGGAAGCACCTCTCAAGGACACGCTTGGGCAGCGCAATTCGGACACACCATTATAGAACCACTCCCCTCTCTTTTTACCTTTAATATCCCCAACTCTCGTCTTCGACATCTCAGCGGAATTTCGCAAAATCCTGTTGAAATCAAGCTTACAAACACCAATCTATCTCAGAAAGGTCCTCTTTTAATCACGCACTTTGGACTGAGCGGACCTGCAGTGCTCAAACTTTCAGGATTTGGGGCGCGTGAGCTACACGCTTGTCACTATTCAACAAAGATTGCCCTTAACTGGTTACCTGACCAATCGGAACAAAACACCTACCAAACCTTGCTTCAAATCAAAAAAGAGCATTCCCTCAAAATGCTCTGCAATCTGAATCCCTTTAACTTTGCAAAAAACTTGTGGAAAACATTCACACACGCACTTTCTTCTCAGAAGTTGCATCATGTGTCGAATAAAGATTTGCAGAACTTAAGCCACACTCTTCACCATGATCTTTACTATATTGAGGGGAAAACAACACATAAAGAGGAATTTGTCACCTGTGGTGGAGTTGACCTAAAAGAGGTGAATTTTAAAACACTTGAAAGTCGAGTGAGCCCTGGGCTCTTTTTTGCGGGAGAAATTTTAGATATCGACGGAATCACTGGAGGTTTTAATTTTCAAAACGCATGGACAACCGGCTACATCGCCGGCAAGGCGCTCGGAGTGTAAAGCCTGACTGAAAAGTCATATTGAGATCGTTGCATAACTCAAGCTTGATGTTGTTTTGGAACCTTTTCGCCCCATTTGAGAAAATACTGGCAAAGGTTTACGACAAACCTGTGGGATAAATATTTTTATTGCTTCTTAATGAGATAGAATTTTAATCTTTTCCGATTAATATAAAATAATTGCGGAAACGTGAGATGTATCGACTGTTTATCTTGATTGCATGCTTAGTCTCGCTCTCCCTGAGTGCTCAAGACACACCGAAAGAACATTCCTTTGATTGCAAATTGCAGGGAGAATTTTCTCCCGCGCCTCTTTTTGCGCCCATGGAAGGGAGTACGTTTCTTCCCCAAATTCCTAAAGTCAATTTAGTGACGGGCGAATATTGTGAAGATGAATGCGATCTTGTGATAGCCGGGGTTGAGCCTCTTTCCATTCGACGGTTTTATAATCATTTCTCGGGGCATAACGAGCGTATCTATGGGCATTGGCGGATCAATCCAGAAGCTTCTATGCTCTTTAACTTTGAGGCTATCGGAAAAAGCCAAACTTTCGCTTATGTTGGCGAAAGAAATAGCAGCTTTTTTCTCTACGAGCAACCGGTAGAGCATGGATTCATAATACAAGCGGATAAAAACAAAGGCTTTACAAACTCTTCTACCTTGCTCTCAGGGCAAAACCATCCATTGAATACACGCATTTCTTATACAAAGGGGCATGAGGTTCGCAAAGAACCTAAAAGCATAGCCAACCCTGATAATTATTACTGGTGGGATGGGACCATCAAAGATGGGAGAGGGGGAGAACGTACCTTCAAAACAGAGGTGAGAATGTGGCCTCAAGAGGGAAACGAGTGGCCATGCCACACACATAGACACCCTGTTTCAGGGGAATTCATACGTGATTATGTGACGTTTGAGGCCCCTCCTTATCAGGCGCAAATCACAGAAGAGAGAAGACCAAATGGAAATGTGATCCGCTATGAATATGAAAATCGTAACGCTTATCCCAATCCACCGACTCTCTATACGTTAAAATCCATCAAAGCGTATAGCAATCAAGGACTTTTATTGGGTTTTGTCGAGCTCGACTATGTAGAGCATTCTCCCGACGGTGCAGCTCGCATAAACTTGATAGATACCGTTTATTTTAGGGGAAGCGATGAGAGAACCGCTATTTTTTTTCAGCCGCAGCGCGTGATCAAAAAGCGTGCGAATTACGATACGACCCTCTCTCGGATCGAGGCACCCGGAAAACCGGTACAAACCTACGATTACCTTGATTTACGCACGAAAAAAGGAGTCGACTATGCAAAATCTCCCTACCTCTTTAAAGTGTGTCAGGGCGAAGGGTATTTCTTAGAAACAACCTATGACTGGGCAGATAGAGTCGCTGTCCAAAGTGCTCCTGTTGGTCCAGATGGAGAAACTGTCCCTGTTGCCAGCTACATCTACGAGCACGACTCCACTCTTGTCTACGATGGAGAGAACAACACAACGCGCTATCGGTTTGACAGCGATAAGCGGATCGTTGCCGTTGAAAAATACAAAGGAGAGGCGCTCTACTCTGCGGAAAAAAATGAATGGGATCCCCTGACAGGAAATCTTCTTAAAAAGAGCATCGAAGATGCTGCAGGTGCTCTCTTTTACAGCGTCGAGTACATCTACGATAAAAATCACAACGCCATCGAAGAGAGAGTTGAAGGAGCAGCTCCGATCCTCCGCACCTACTCAGACGATGGCTTTAACCTCAAGCTCACTGAATCCGACAGACCAAACAAGGAAATACGCTATACATATCTTCCACACACAAATCTTCTAACCTCTGAAATCCTTACCGTCGATGGCACGATTATAAAACGCACTTTCCATTTTTATGATTCAGAAATTGGCGCAGTTTGCATCAAGACAGTCGTCGATGACGGGATCAGCGACAATCCAGAAGATTTTACAGATGTCACCTTCAGATATGTCACCGAAATTTCTCCCAAGCGCACTCTTCCCTGTCTAGGTTTTCCCGAAGAGATCAGAGAATATGCGGGTGATGAACTGCTCAAAAAAGTGCGCTATACTTACCACCCTTCGGGCAAAATCGCCAGCGAAGAGCGTTATGACGCAGAGAATCGATACCTTTATACGCTCTACAACGAATATGACAGCCAAGAGAGGTTGATTTCTACAAGAGACGCTCTCGGCAATCAAACAACTTTTGCTTATGATAACAATTTCAACCTCATCTCTCAGCAGGGACCTCGATCAGATCAGCACAAAGAATGGCGCTACGATCTCGCTAACCGCCCCATTCAAGAACTTGAATGGCAAAGCGATGGAACTCTTCTTATTTCACAGCAAAAATATGATAAGAATAGCCAGCTGATTGCCACAATCGATCCTGCCGGTTTTGAAACGCGCTACACCTATGATGCTTTAGGACGCGTCATCGCTATTCTCCATCCCGATGGAGCATTCGAGAGTAAAGAATATGATGTTCTCGGTAATGTGATCAAAGAGACAGATCCCAATGGCTATAGCACGCGCAAGACCTTTAACTTTCGTGGACAACCTACAGCCATCTATCATCCCGATGGAACAGAAGAACATTTCACCTACAACCAGAACGGAGGAACAGTTTCAACGCACATTGATTCGCACGGTATAAAAACAGAGTACACCTATGATCTACTCGACAACCTCATCCGTACAGAAACAGCCTCAGCCATTACCACCGCTACTTATTCATCCTTTCGTCTCCTATCTGAAACCGATGCAATAGGAGGAACGACCCACATCACCTACGACCTGGCTGGCAGAAAAACTGGAGAGCGCAAAGGCGAAAAGAAGATCCACATCACTTATAATACACTAGGTCAACTCTGTAAAACCCAAACAAAAGATGTGATCACGCAGTTTTCCCATGATTTGAAAGGCCAACTCCTCGAAAAAACAATAGAAGGGTGCTTCCAAGAGAACTACACCTACGATGAGGCCGGCAACAGAATTACCTCAACAACCTGTGCGGGTACGACTCATACTTCTTACAATTCACGTGGCGAGCCCACTCAAATTAGAGATCCACTCGGAAATATCACCGAGTTGACTTATTCCTATGAGGGTGGTTTTTCTAAGACAATTCAGGACCCTAAAGGGGTTACAATAAGCACCCTCCACGACTCTAGAGGACGCCCTATCGAGCTGCAGACAAAAAATCTATCTGGCGAGCTCATCCAAAAAGAAGAGAGAATATACGACCTTGCCGGTAATCAAACCCATGCCCTCGAATTTCTCTATGAAGGCACCACGCTCCAAAAAACCATTACCCGTGAATGGCGTTACGGCCCCAAAGGACGCCTCGAAACCCTTCTTGAGGCGGGCGAGAAAAAAACCCGTTACTTCTACGACAGTGCAGGTAGACTAGAAATTCTGATTAAACCAGATGGACGTCCCATCCACCGAGAGTACGATCACCTCAGCCGGCTTGCACGCTATCACGGCCAGGGAATCGATTATATCTATACCTATGACTCCAAAAATCGTCTCACAACAATCAAAGACGCCATTCACAAAACAACTCTCGAATGCACTTATGATATCTATGATAACCTCATTTCAGAGAAATTGGACTCCGATATTTGCATTCATCGCAACTATGATCCTTATGGAAAATGTATCTCCCTTTGTCTCCCCGATGACTCAGTTGTTACCTACACTTACAAGGGCCCCTGCCTTCACACCCTCTCCCGCAACGGACTCACCCACACCTATGCTGAAAGAAACTTGTCCGGTAGACCGACAAAGATTATTCTTCCCAACCAAGAAACTGTCACCATTGAGTGGGACCCCCTATTGCGCTGGAAGCATTATCAAACACCTCACTTTTCATCCTCCTACACCTATGATGAGGTAGGAAACCTCACACAATATAGCTTTAGTGATCCCACAGGCGACGAAGAGCTTCTATACCAATATGACGATCTGCGCCAGCTAATCACAGAAAATGAACATAATTATACCTATGATTCCCTCTTCAACCGTAGAAGCAAAAACGGAGAGGCGTATGCACTTAATAACCTGCTTCAGATCACCCATGATGGACAACAAGAGTATCATTATGACAAAAATGGAAACCTTCTCTCCGACGGCATTTGCACCTATGAATACGACCTGCTCGATCGGCTTATTGCGGTCACCAAAGATGAGAGACGCACTCTCTACGCCTACGATGCATTAAATCGCCGCATCTCCAAAGACAATGACCTTTATCTCTGGGATGGCCAGCAAGAGATCGGCATGATGCGCAACGGCTACATTCGAGAACTCCGCATACTAGGCGAGGGAAAAGGGGCCGAGATTGGAGCTGCAGTACTCCTTGAACTTGATAACATAATGTACATCCCTATCCACGACCACCGCGGCTCTCTTGTCACCCTGCTCACTCTAGCAGGAAAACCCATCAGCACTCACCGCTACACGACCTTTGGTGAATCAAATAATAACGAGGATCTTTCTCCTTGGGGATTTTCTAGCAAACGTTATGATCCTGAGACAGGTTTTATTTACTTTGGTAAACGGTATTACCATCCCGCTCTCGGTCGCTGGATCACGCCTGATCCCCAAGGCTTCCAAGATGGACCCAACCTCTACGCCTACGTCTATAACAGTCCACACCTCTATTGCGACCCTCTTGGCCTCTTAGCCCAGTCGTTGTCAGAAGTTCACAACGTCGTAGAGTTTTGCAGCTGGGTGTGGTACTGCGCTTGCAGCACAATTGAGTGGATTGGCCACAACCTCATCCCCATGCAGGGTGTGCGAGATCTTGTCGAAGCTGGCGGCAGATGGGCAAAAGGCGGGGGGTTCTTCCAACCCAGACAACACGCCTGTGTCCTTGCCTCGGATGGAATACAGGTTCCTCATCTATCCAAAGTCTATCACAACGGTATTCTCACGAACCTCGACAGTGGAACAAAACAACGAGATGCAATCTCAGAGGCAAATGGCGGGGTTCAAGTGATCCTTCTCTTTAATCCCAGCCATGGAATTATGTGCGACCTCATCGATTCCCTCATTGCAAAATGCGGCATCAAAACAGCCTACGAAAGGATGTGTGCGCATTATTACGCCACAACATTGCAAGAAGATCCTATCCATGAATTTGATATCACAGCGCATAGCCAAGGATGTACACGCCTAAACAACACAGGCAATATTCTGATGAAAGATCAGTGTCAGCACATGAAGGTGGAAGCCTACGCCTCCGCCACGATTATTTCTGAAGAGCGCTTTAAAAAGACACAGAACTATCTAAGCAAGCTTGATATGGTCCCTTTGACGAGCAGTTGGAGTTATATAAAAAATGTGGCGGGCATTGATTCAAACGTCACCTTTCTTACACCGCACTCCATGAATCCATTGACAGAGCATTATCTTATGGGGAATACTTACTGGGAGCAAATTAAGAAATCTGGGGATGATTTCCAACGACGCTATTTATGAATAAAAAATTTATCCTACTTCTTTTCGTATTTTCTCTTTGTTGCTCTTTTAAGCAGTCTAAGCATTGTAAGTTATCCGATAAACTTTATTTTTCATGCAATAAAGAAGAGTGTAATGAAAATAATTTACACTTAGAAGGTAAAGGCGGAGCCATGATGGATGATATTCAAGAAATCTGTGCCCATTACGTTTGCTTTGAACAGTTAACGATCGAACAGGCTCGTAGACTTTATGTTAGGGTGGCAGAAAAGTACATCTGTCGATACAA
>JAJACO010000042.1 GCA_022601475.1 Chlamydiales bacterium | reverse complement strand
CCCCATTTGAGAGATTTCTCAAATGGGGCGAAAGGACCCCAAAACGGATGCACGTTTGAGTTATGCAACGATCTCAAGATGCACGATCTTGAGCAGATTTCCACATAAAACAAGAGTGTCATTTTAAAATTGCCCCGATACAAATCAACACGTTCGTGAGAATCTGAATTCTAAAACTTAATGAAATACACCTTAAGTACTTTTATTTTAATGACTTGATGTTATTTCCACCCTTCTATATTTTTTGTCAATTTTACAAGACTTACGTGAGGTTATGACATGAAAAAAATAATAACTCTTTTGATACTAGGTATGATTTGCATTCCTTGTCTTGGAGCTCAGCTTGAAAAAAACAAAGGCTTTGGATATGGAAGTCTGGGCTCTATTGGGGGCTATCCTACATTAGGAGGAGGATACCGTATGCAATATGAATATCAAGGCTTTGATATTTCAGGAAAATGCACGCCTTGGATACCTGCGACAACAGCTGCTGAAATTCGAGGACTTTATTTACTTTATCCTATGCAAAAAGGAATTTATTTAGGCACTGGTTGTGGCTATCTTTGGGCTATAGAAAGTTTACCCCGTGGAAGTGTTACATTTGATGCGGTAGTTGGTTATCAGTGGGAAACAGCAAAAGGAAGAAAACTGTTTTGTCAAGTAGAAGCTATTACAGCTGTTAAAGAATCTTGTTGCGATAGGACAACGCCTGCTATTACTTTTGGTATTGGATTTTGAACGGTCATACTTTCCGCTCCAGACATTTATGTGACTAAAATGGAGAAAACGAAAAAAAGATGACAAAGAAGAGATGGAGCAGGACAAAAACAAATAAACCCCTCGTCCATCCCATAACTTTAGAGTGAGTATGAAATCGTTGCATAACTCAAGCTTTCGTCCGTTTTAGAGCCTTTTTGACAATACAGATAATGCAGGCGTAAATGCTTTGGAAGTAATGTTTAAGAAGAGAGTTGGGGGCAGCTGGATTCGAACCAGCGTATCCGTAAGGAGTCGGATTTACAGTCACCTTAAATGCAATGTCCAACAATCTCTACCAACGCCTATTAATCTATAATACAGCAACCTATGACGATTTAATGATCATTTTATGTTGCAGCCTGTTGTTTATTTTAGCCTAATGCTGTCCCACTAGTGTCCCCTACACATTTTTAAGATTCTAAATTTTTATGATGAAATGGCAGAATTTGTGATTTATCACCCACAACTGTCCGAATATGAGACCTGTCCCCTCACTCCAATAAAGCTACTACTCCTCCCACCGAACTTTTCCGTGGAGAGAATTGAGTGATATTTTAGAGGCAATAATTTGTTTTTCTGCCTAAAAAATAAAAAGTTGAAAAGAATGGGGTAAATAAATTATAAATAGGGTAATATTTTGACTGTTTACCCTATTTAACTGTTTATTACCCTATTTCTGGAGAGACAATGAAATCACTGACAGAGGAATATCTCAACAACCTTAGCTTTAACCAGGAACAACTATCCGTACTGAAAACGATTGGAAGCTATCAAGGCAAACAGACGTTATATTATGAACAATCCCCGGAGATATTAGAGAATATGAAAAAAGTTGCAGTAATAGAGTCAACTGAATCTTCCAATCGGATTGAAGGTATCACAGCTCCTCATAAGCGAATTGCAGACCTAGTGCTCAAAGATAGCAAACCAAAAAATCGTTCAGAACAAGAAATTGCGGGGTATCGCGATGCCTTAAATTTGCTGCATCTTTCAGCGAAAGATATGCCTTTGTCACTAAACGTACTACTTCAGTTACACCAATATCTTTATCAATACCTTCCCTCTGACGGTGGAAAGTGGAAAACTATAGACAATGCAATTACCGCCATTTTACCCGATGGTAGTAAGCATACAAGATTCCAGCCTGTAAGTGCTTTTAATACCCCCCAATCAATGGAAACCCTGGTTGATCAATTTCATAACCGTATTGAGCAGGATGCAAATGAACCTTTAATCATTATTCCGGCGTTCATTCTTGATTTTCTATGTATTCACCCATTCAGAGATGGAAACGGGCGCTCTGCTCGTTTAATAACTTTGCTGCTTCTATATCATTTCGGTTATGAGGTAGGTCGTTATATTAGTTTGGAAAGAATTTTTGAGGAATCAAAGGATACATATTATGAGACATTAGAAGCAAGTTCTCAACACTGGCATGAAGGAAGACATGATATAATGCCTTGGTTAAATTATTTTTGGGGAGTCTTGATACGAGCTTATAAAGAGTTTGAGTCCCGGGTGGGCAGTCTTGTCACAGGCAAAGGAAATAAAAGTGATCATATTAAGGACACAGTGCTTTCAATAGAAATTCCATTTTCTATTTCAGATATTGAACGAGCCTGCCCTGCTGTCAGCAGAGACACTATTCGCATGGTTCTTCGTTTACTGCGTGACGAAAAGCTAATCTATTCAACAGGCAAAGGTAGGGGCGCAAAATGGAAAAAACAAATCACTAAAAACCCTAACAAACTATGAAGAGGCCGTGCTCTGCGATGTGCGATTCTCCGATCAAGACCAATGACCTCAACTTAAGAAATTTCAATACTCCTGTAAAGCGGAGTTGAGAATTATTGAATAATACTGTCCCATAAGTACCCCATGAAACACTGAAATTGCAATAAATGACTGCTGAGATTGTTGTATAAGTGTTTGATATAAGGGAAGTTGGGGGCATCTGGATTCGAACCAGCGTATCTGTTATGCAGTAACGCCTCAAAACCCTACCAACGCGCACAGATCTTTGCTTAAGATGCACGATCTTGAGCAGATTTCCACCATAAAACAAGAGAGTCATTTTAAAATTTCCCCGATACAAATCAACACGTTCGTGAGAATCTGAATTCTAAAACTTAATGAAGTATACCTTAAGTTCTTTGATTTTAATAACTTGATGTCATTTCTGGCCTTCTATATTCTTTATCAATTTAACAAGACTTACGTGAGGTTATGACATGAAAAAAATAATGACTCTTCTGATACTAGGTATGATTTGCATTCCTTGCCTTGGAGCTCACTTTGAAGAAAAAAAACACTTTGGATATGGAAGTCTAGGTTCCATTGTTAGCCTTCCTACAGTTGGAGGAGGATACCGTGCGCAATATGGATACCATGGCTTTGATATTTCAGGGAAATGCATGCCCTTTGATCCTCCAACGTTAGCTACAGAAATTCGAGGACTTTGTCTACTTTATCCAAAACAAAAAGGATTCTATTTAGGCAGTGGTTTTGGATATGTGTGGCTATTGGGATCCGGTACGATTTCATTTGATTCGGTAGTTGGCTATCAGTGGGAAACAGCAAAAGGGAGGCAGCTGTTTTTTCAACTAGAGGGGATTGTACTTCTTGAAGAAAAATGTTGTACATTACCGGTTTATCCCGCTCTCACCCTTGGCATTGGATTTTGAACGGTCATACTTTGCGCTCCAGACATTTATGTAACTAAAATGGAGAAAACGAAAAAAAGATGACAAAGAAGAGGTGGGAAAGGACAAAAACAAAAAAACAGATAACTGAAGCAATTCTTGGAAATAAAACAAAAGGAAAATATCTCCATCTTCATGGAAGTTACTTATTTTCGGAAGAAAGTCCCGGCGAATTTATTAAAAGGAATGCAACATACGTTTTTCAAAAAAACGATATTGAAAAAATGCCAATCATTTTATGTAATCAAGAAGAGAAATTAAAAAGAGTCAAGTACTATGACATTTTAAACTGGTATAGTACAGTATTTAACAATTCTCTTGATACAACAAAACAACTCTTTCTGTTTGGTTATGGAGGTAAAGATAAATACATAAACAAAATTATAAGAGAAAAAACACAAAAAAATGAAGGCTTAAAAGTGAAAATCATTCAAAGATGTCCAAACAAAAATGAAAACAATCAAGACAAACGAAATAAAATCAACTTCTGGAAAGGAGGAGAACAACTCAATTTGGAAAATTTGAATATAGCTTCATCAGAATCAGAATTACTTAATGCTGATAGCCATACGATTTTTTTTGTAAATAGCTTATCTGAATTTTCGTGGTTTCAGAACTAAGTATTAAAAATGTTTACCTAAACTCAACTTGTATCATAAATTCCATTTAAATAACCCTGACGACCATTTTATATTTCCGTTTTGCCCTCCTATCATCTCCACAAGAACGGGTCTCAAAAATTTTTCAAGCTCTGCCATTAGCTGAGGAAATTCTGGCATCCCCTCAAAACGGTTCTGACGACAAAAATTCTTCCACTGCTCCTGCTTGATGGCATTTGTCCAAAAGCTCGGTTCAAAAATATGTGGCCTTGCAGGTACTTCAGTTTTTCTTGTAGCCAGCGTCGCTTTAAGGGCTTCTGTGAGTGTGCTCATCTTAAAAGAGATACGATGAGCCAAATACCAGACATCATAAAAATCTTTCATGCGACTGTTCAACTCTCCAAGCTGAAGCATAGCATCGACTTTTTCTGCCACTACGCTCTCTTGGGTATAGCCTAAAAGCCGCGGCGCAGACAGCTCCAAAATGGTCGGAAAAACAAACGCGGTGGGTTTTGGATATACTGCATCGGCAAAACCAATGTCGATACGCATGTGTAGCTTTGTAGGACCGAGTATGCCCTTAAATTTGACTTGCACGCCTTGGCAATCGTTCTCCGGTCTGATGATTGAAGTGGCGATTGTAGTAGGGTCAAACACAATCCCATCTTGTGCGTCAAAGGAGCAGAGTTCTTTGCAGATTTGGGCAATATTTTCGGGTTGATTTTGGGTGAGACCTAGAAGGTCAATGTCTTGCGTAACTCGAAAATCATTGAAACTCCAGGCTGTAAATAATAGACCGCCCTTGAGAATAAATCGATTGTTGTAATCGGACACAGATAACCGATAAAGGAAACGTTCCATAGCATAGTACTGTAGAATTTCTTGAGAGGAGCGCTTGACTTCTTTTGCGACTCGAATCAATTGCTTTCGAATATCAAGGGCATCAGTCATGAATAATCGCCTCGATGTAGGGTTTCATTACTTTTTCAACGCGGCATACGCGCGCACTTTCCATCAGTTTATCTACATTCCCCCTCCTTTCATTCCAGTAGGTCTTTAGAGCCTCAACTGCAACATCAAGACCCACACGATTCCGGTACTTGAAGCAATCTGCCAAAGTCTTTTCAGGTGAGTACATATGCACCTTTACTCCATCTAATTCATACTCTTGCACACCAAACTCAAAAGCTTCACCTGAGAAGTAAAAGATGCGAATGGGGGGGTATTCAAGAGAAGGGTGCTTTGTGCCCCTCAAAAGAGCAATGTCTACTTGCCTTGGTATCTGGGATGTGAGGTCGTAATAACTCAAAGCAGAAATCAGACAAATTACACCCTTTGGAATCGCTAAAGCGACGGTGGCGAGGTCCGTGTTGTCAAATGGGGGCAAATCAGATAAACGGTATATACCTCGGGTCACCTGTTCAATTATCCCCTCTGCTACCATTTGATAAATCACTTCAGGGTGAATCCCTAAATGCATGGCTTGTGCGGTTCTTAAAATGCCTTTATTTGCTCTGAAAATTGCGAGGGCATTTTGAATGCGCTTAGAGTAAGTCATGATTCCGATAATATGGTCTACACTTATTCATAAATGTAGACGATTTTATCGTTTTTTGGCAATTTTTCTTTGTAAATTCTTTATTTTATTGAAAATTTGGCCGATTTAAGGGCTATTTCCGATAAAAAAGTAAACAGATATGCATAAATGTAGACCTTTTTATCGGGGTTCATCAGTCCAGGGTTTAGGTGGAATATCGCTATAATAGACCAGTTTAATCTCAGGCATTTGTTGTTCAGCCGGATGTTTATCCGAGTAGCCACATCGAGATTTCATTAAAAAAATTTGAGCTGAAGTATTGTTATGACGCGTTGCATTGACAAAGATGCTGCGCTTCAAAGAGCATGTGCCTATGCGCCGCCCCTCATCGATGATAGATTTAAACCGCCGAATCAATGTTGAAGGGTCGCACTTGCAAGCGGCTGCAATTTCTTCGTAGCTACAATCATAACTCGCAAGCGTGCGTACCAGGTCCTCATCGATTTCTTTTTCTGGACGTCCTCGCTTTTTTGACATGTCCTCCCCCTTTTTATGGACTTATGCAAAAATCACTGAGGTGTCCCGCTGTCCCACACCCTTTAGGGTGGGACGGTGGGACAACTTAGGGACTTTGCATCCATCGATTCACAGTCGATTTACTCACCCCCAGTTGTTCTTCAATCTCGCGACACGATTTTCCTGCTCGGTGCATTTCACATGCTTTTTTCTTCTTTTCCTGGTCGCTATTGATGACACAGGTCCATTTTTGAGTGCCCTCACCTGTTTTCATAAGCCTCTGACCATTGCAAATTAACAATTTCTCCTTTTCGCATTCCGGTCGAGAGCGCCAAAACAACAATGGCGTATAGATGAGGATTCTTGCTTTGCTTGCAAGATGCCAATAGGCGCGCTCTTTCATCATCATCGAGAAAACGAATGCGCCCTTGTGGCTCTTTCAGCTTCCTAACGCGCTTCATCGGCGCTGCATGAAGCCAACCCCCACTCTTCAACAACAATCGTTAGTAGAGTTGATAAGGTAGCCATATAGTGAATTCAATTGAATATTTTACATATTAAATACGTAGTCGATGGTTTCGGAAAGGGTAGGAAATTTATGAATCAGGGACTTCACCATGGATTTGAAATAAGCCCAATACTTTTCAATTGGATTAAGATCTGGACTGTATGGAGGCAAGAATAGTAATTTGCATCCAGCCTTCTCTATCAATGATCTTGTTTTTTCTGACTT
>JAJACO010000041.1 GCA_022601475.1 Chlamydiales bacterium | reverse complement strand
GGGTCAGGCCTAGGGTGTTGATTTAAGTGGTTTTTTCATTCAGAAAACCAGAACAAATGCTGTCCTTAAATTTTGATTTTTTATAACTTTCCTCCTATTTAAACGCAGGTATGGAGGTATTTTATGGCCACAAGCAGGACGCCAATACAGAAAAGAGCAAAACGAGCGGAGCAAGGCAGAGAAGAATGGAAATCGAAGGCAACATTGAGAAGATTAGAAAACATAAGATATCAAGCAATTCTAAATAGGAAAAAGGATAGATTATTGAATCTAAATACTGAAAACGAAGAGCTTAAAGACAAATTAACATCTGCAAATAAGACGATTAGAAAGCAGGAAGAGTTAATCGAGTCTCTAAAAAAAACGCTTTAGCCAAAAATTCTCCGCCATTTCACCATAGGTTTTCAGCTAAAGTGATGCAAATCGCTCTTGATTTGTACGGGAGTGCAGTAATGGGTTGTCGGAAGATAGCTCGCGTATTAACAATTCTGGGTGAATACTTTCCTCTGACTACACCGCACCATACAACCATACGGCAATGGGTTGTGCGCAATGGATGCTACACCTTGAACTCACCTATGAAAAAAGCTAATGATTGGATAGCTATTGGCGATCTGACTATCAGTCTTGGAAAAATGAAATGCTTAGCCATTGTTGGTATCAAGCAGAGTGATCTCGAAAAAAGAAAAGACTTTAAATTATGTCATCAGGATGTCGAAGTGCTTGGGCTACACCCAACTGAGAAGTCAAATGGTTATTTTGTAAATGATGCATTAAATTCTGCAGCTAAATGTGTTGGATGCCTTTCCGCTATTGTTATAGACCAGGGATCTGACATTAAAAAAGGAGCGCAATTATACCAACACGACCATCCTGACGTAAAAATATTTCATGATATTCCTCATAAATTATCTAATGTTATGGAAAAGACTCTGGGGAACGACCTCGTTTGGGCCGCATATATACGACAATTAAATGTGACCAGAAAAAGAGCGTATCAAACAGAGCTTGCAGCATTAATGCCTGCAAAACAGCGTGAAAAAGCAAGATTTATGGATATCGGTTTTCTTGTAAAATGGCCAAAGCGCATAGCTGAAAGTAGAGCATCGGGACGTTTATCGAAGATATCAGAAGAAAGATATCAAGCTTATTTTGGTTGGTTGGATGCATTTACCTCTGCGGTGGAAGAGTGGGAATTTATGGTGAAAACAGCTGAACTGATTAAAGAAACAATTCGCATTTTTGGACTGTCAAAAGGGGTGTATTCTTATTTACAAGTTTTTTTTGAGGAAGCTCCGATCGAAGGAAGTAGACTTATCATATTTACTTACAATAGTTTGTATTCTGTCTGGAAAGAAGCTGAAAAATTAACTGATCATAAAGCGGGTCAGGCCTGACATTCTGACACTCTTCTGTAAAGCGGGTCAGGCCTGACATTCTGACACTCTTCTGTTCAATTATAATAAAGCGGGTCAGGCCTGACATTCTGACACTCTTCTGTTCAATTAAAAAAGCGGGTCGGGCTTGACATTTTTCTTTCTTCGACTAAAGGCGTCTCTTCTGAATTCTTAACGCCAGCTAGAGTTTTTGCATATCCCTACACTTATTTTAAGTTTTTCTTGTGACCTCTTGGCTTCGGTGGTAACTTGATTTGAACCCAAAACTTGAGTAGAGCATGAAGAAATTGCAAGAAGTCATCGTTGTCGGAGGTGGATTAGCAGGGCTTGCTTGCGCTATGCGGTTGGCTGAAAATGGCCTTAGAGTAAAAGTTGTTTCTGTCACCAAAGTGAAGCGCTCTCACTCCGTTTGCGCCCAAGGAGGCATTAACGCTGCCATGAATATGAAAGGAGAAAATGACTCTCCTTTGATTCATGCGTATGACACGATCAAGGCTGGAGATTTTTTAGCCAATCAGCCTCCCATCTTGGAGATGTGTCTGGCAGCTCCTAAAATTATTCATATGCTCGATCGATTTGGGTGTCCTTTTAACCGCACTCCCACTGGGCATTTAGACGTTCGTCGTTTTGGAGGCACCCTCTATCATCGCACTGCTTTTTGTGGAGCTTCGACAGGTCAACAGCTTCTTTATACTTTAGATGAGCAGGTGCGTCGTCATGAGACCCAAGGTTTAGTTGAAAAGTTTGAAAACCACGAGTTTTTAAGATTGGTACGTGATGCAGAGGGGCGCGCACGCGGCATTGTGGTGATGAATTTGTTTAATCTCAAGCTCGAGGTTTTAAAAGCAGATGCTGTTGTTTTTGCTACAGGCGGCCCGGGCTTGATCTTTAAAATGTCTACAAACTCCACTTTTTGCACAGGCGCGGCCAATGCTAGGTTATATATGCAGGGGATGCATTATGCTAATGGAGAATTTATTCAAATTCATCCCTCTTCAATCCCTGGACATGACAAGCTTCGTTTGATTTCTGAATCTGTTAGAGGAGAGGGAGGACGCATTTGGGTTTATGGTGACTCGAATAAGCAAATTGAGGCTCCCAATGGAGAGATGATTCCATGTGGAACAACGGGGAAACCTTGGTATTTCTTGGAAGAGATGTATCCCGGCTATGGAAATTTGGTGAGCCGCGATGTGGGCGCAAGAGAGGTGTTGCGTGTTTGTGAAATGGGGCTTGGAATTGACGGCAAAATGCAAGTGCATCTCGATGTGACAGAACTTTCTGAAGAAAAACAGCACAAGCTAGAAGCTGTGCTTGATATCTATCAGAAATTCACAGGTGAAGATCCACGAAAGGTGCCGATGAAGATCTTTCCGGCGGTGCATTATTCAATGGGGGGAGCTTGGGTGGATTGGCCTGCTGCGGATGATCTCGATCGAGAGAGTCGCTTTCGTCAAATGAGCAATATTGCGGGCTGCTTTAATTGTGGAGAGTCCGATTATCAGTATCATGGAGCGAATCGGCTTGGCGCAAATTCTTTGCTATCATGTATTTATAGTGGGCTTGTTGCGGGAGATGAGGTGCCGCGCTATCTTGCAACAGTGGAAAGCTGTTATGAGGATCTGCCCGCAAGTATGTACAAAGAAGCTGTAGAAATTGAAGAGCTATTTAAAAAAGATCTTCTTTTGAGAACGGGATGTGAAAATGTGCATGTGCTCCACGAGGAACTTGCCGCTTTGATGGTCTCCAATGTAACGGTGAAGCGCAATAATGTAGATTTATTAAAAACTCTTAATCAGATCAAAGAAATTCGGGAGCGGTATCAAAATATTCAACTCGATGATACAGGTGTTTTTGCCAATCAAACCTATCAATTTGCTCACCAATTTGCATCGATGTTAGAGCTGGCGCTTGTGATGACAAAGGGAGCTTTGCTTCGAGATGAGTTTAGGGGCGCACATTACAAACCTGAATTTCCCGAAAGAGATGATGCGCACTTTTTAAAAACAACGATTGCAAAGTATGCCAAAGAAGAACCAGAAATTTTTTATGAGCCTGTGGATACACGTCATTTAGAGCCTATTTTGCGCGATTATACAGTCGCTAAAAAGGTAAAGCCAAGTTTAAAAAACATACCGGAGCATATACAGTTACCCCTATGAAACAAGAAACTTATATCCTCAAAATCTACCGCGGTAATCCTGGACATCAATATTGGGAGGAGTTTGAGCTCCCTTTGCGTCCAGGAGAAAATGTCATTAGTGGACTGATGGAAATCCAGAAAAATCCAGTCAATCGCAAAGGAGAAAAAGTGACTCCGGTGGCTTGGGAGCAGGGGTGCTTAGAGGAAGTTTGTGGCTCTTGCTCTATGCTAATCAACGGCTTTCCGCGGCAATCGTGCACAGCTTTAATCGCAAATTATATTCGGGATACGGGAAAAAATACGGTCACGCTCGCTCCCTTTACAAAATTTCCGTTGATTCGTGATCTGATGGTGGATCGCTCACGTATGTTTGAGAATTTAAAAAAAGTGCATGGGTGGATTGATACAGAAGGATCTAAAGAAGAAGGGCCTGGGCCTCTTGTTTCGCAAGACAAGCAAGAGGTGATGTACGCTCTTTCTACTTGCATGACATGTGGGTGCTGCTCAGAAGCGTGTCCTCAGGTGAATAAGCACTCTAAGTTTATCGGGCCGGCTTCTATTTCTCAAGCGCGTCTTTTTAATGCGCATCCAACAGGTAAAATGCAAAGAAGTTCCCGTTTGCGCCCTCTGATGCAGGAGGGGGGGATTAGTGATTGCGGGAATGCGCAAAATTGTGTAGAGGTTTGCCCTAAAAATATTCCTCTAACAGATAGTCTTGCAGTGATAGGAAGAGATGTGACCTTGCAGGCTCTTCGGGATGTCTTTAGCTTTCCTGATAGAGAGCAATAGGTTGAGATCGTTGCTTAACTCAAGCTTGATGTCGTTTTGGAACCTTTTTGCCCCATTTGAGAGATCTCTCGCTCTCTGTACCATATGTACTATCTTCGCTCGAGATCCCTCACCTGCCGGCCACTAAAGTGGCCTGGACAAAAATCCCCAAAAGTTCTTTTCTTCCCTCTGTAAACGCTTTTTTAATTTCAGTTTTTTGTATAAAATCTTCTCTCTAAACTGGAGAGAAAATCTATGACGCAGCAAACCCGTAGCCCCATTTCATTTGCAACATACCTGATCAATACTAAAGAGGAGTTGCACCATGTACTCGATGCTGTGACTTAAGAAAATTGCCTGGGCTCCATTTGAGAAAATACTCTCTATATGGTACAGAGAGCGAGAGATCTCTCAAAGGGGGCAAAAAGGTTCCAAAACCATACCAAGCTTGAGTTATTCAATGGTCTCAGGTTATATTCTTTGGCTATGAAACGGTTAAGCGTTCTTCTTTTTATCAAGGCAGGGGTTTTAGCTTTACTCATTCTATTTTACTCCATTGGACTTGCGCCTGATGAAGCGCAGTATTGGACTTGGAGTCAAAAGCTTGATTGGGGTTATTACTCAAAACCTCCTCTTATTGCGTGGCAAATTTGGTTTACAACTACCTTTTTGGGGCATTCGGCGTTTGGGGTGCGTTTTGGCGCTCTTGTGATTGGTTTTTTTATTGCAATGGCTGTTTATGCAGTGGCTCGCGCTGCTAAACTCTCCCAGAATACTGCTTTTTGGGCGGGGGTTGTGACAGCTTTTTCTCCTCTTGGTATTTACCTCTCTTTTGCCGCTACAACAGATGGGGGGGCGATCTTGTTTATGACGCTTGCTGCTGCAGTTGTTGTAAAGGGAATACAGGAGGAGGAAGGACCCAATTATCCACTTGCAGGAGTGTGTATTTTAATCGGTGGGTTGTATAAGTGGATCGCTTTTGTTTTTTGGCCGTTTGCACTGCTTTTTTTCCTTTTTTTCAAAGGGATGCGTAAACCCAGTATCTTTATTGGAATACTGATTTCTTTTGTGGCATTTTTGCCTTCGATTTATTGGAATATGTCTCACGATTGGGCCACCTTTCGGCATGTAGGTCACGCACTTGGAGAGACGAAATCGGGGAATTTTTGGGATTTTTTGGGCGCGCAGATCGGGCTGCTCTCCCCGGTATTTTTTGTATTGCTAGTGATGAGTTACTTCTATCGCTTAAAAAATCGAGAACTCTATTTTTGTGCGGCCTTTCCGGCGGCTGTTTTGATCTATTTGGGGATGGCGCTGTTTCAAAAAATGCAGCCTAATTGGGCCGCTTATCTCTATCCCCCGGGACTTGTTCTTGTTGCATGGATGGGGTGTGAGCGTCTGCATAAGGGGCGGATTTGGTTGCATCTCGGCACGTGGATCTCGATTGCAATGGGGGTAGTTTTATTTTCTGTTCCGTGGGTTCAACAGCATACAGCTCTTCCTGTTCCTTATAAGCTCAATCCATTTAGGCAGTCGATGGGATGGGAGCATCTGACCAAAGTGCTGCAAGAGGCCGGATACAATCCTGAAAAAGATTTTTTATTTGGCGACAAATATCAAACAGCTTCTCTACTCAGTTTTTATAGCCCATCACAAAAACGAGCGTATTACTTTAATATTAGCCAGACGCGCAAAAATCAGTTCTCCTACTGGCCGCAAATGGAGGTGGAGCAGGTGGGCAAGACGGGCTATTTTGTGGTGCTCGAAAATACTCAACCAGAGTCCTTAAATTGGTATGAAAAGCACTATGTGGAGCGCTTAGGTCCTTTTTTTGAACAAGTAGAGTATAGGGGAGCCTATCCACTCTATTTTGCAGCAGGCAAACCTGTAAAATATGCGTTTATATTTGAGTGCAAAGACTATCTAGGGGGAGCTCCGGTCACGGAAGCAAAATATTAGTGGTTGTTTTACGATGCGGTTGTTGCAGAAGTTTTTTAACCTGGTTAAAAGGCGTAAGTTGAGCATTTAGAGTGTTTTGTATATGCGCTACCAGTTGATCAATGAGATTTTGTTTCTCGGGGAACAACGCTTTTAGAGTGCACAAAAACTCGGTGTGTTCTCGATCTTTTCGATATTCAGGTCGTTTGTTGGGCAGACGGAGGTAGTGCATGTTATCCGTTGAGTAATCCCATAAAAAAGAGGTGTGATGTAGCCACCGATCTCTTTGTATATACTGCGCATTGCCCCCAAATTTGAGCTCTCCAAAGACGTAGTCATTTTCACGCACTTGAAATTGAGGGAAAAGAGGCTTATAAAATTGTTCTGTCCAATTAAGGATGGGCTTTGGCTGAAGCGGTAGATTAAATGTTGAACGATTACAGATAAAGGTCACAAAAACGGTCTGCGCATCTACAAAGACTGTACCGCCTCCGCTAAAGCGCTTGATCACTTCAACTTGAGCAGCGTGTACGCGCTCTGTATAGAGAAGCTCTTCGGGCTTTCCCGAAATACCCATGACAATAGCGGGAGAAGAGCCCGTATTGACAATACACCAGTTACGCTCATCTGCACGCAGCAGCGCCTCTTCTAGCTTGAGTTGGTCAAGTATGGGCGTGTTTTCGAGCTTAAGAAGATGGAACATATTTTTGCAACGCGATCATTAAAACTTGAATATCTGCAGGAGATACTCCACTGATGCGAGAGGCTTGTCCCACTGTTTGTGGAGAGAAATGAGCAAGCTTTTCCTTTGCTTCATTACGCATTCCAAGAAGAGAGGAAAAATGAAATCGCGAGGGAATTTGCAAGTTTTCAATCCGCATGAACCGATCAATATCTGTTTGTTGGCGCGAGATGTAGCCTGCGTATTTTAGATGAAGTTCAATTTGAAAATTGAGAGCCTCACCAAAATCTTTGAGATCTTTGGGGTAGATCTTAAGCAAGAGGGCGTAGGTGTTTTCGGGGCGGCAGAGTAGCTGTGCTAAAGAAGCTCCTTTTCCTTCAATTTGCTTGTGTACTTTGTGGAGACGGGCTGTTTCCGATGAGATGATTTGTTTTTGGTCTAGAACTGCTTGGTATCGCTCTTGGCTAATGAGACCAAACTGATGCCCATAGTGAGAGAGTCTTTGATCTGCATTATCTTGTCGCAGCAATAAACGGTGCTCAGCACGCGAGGTGAACATGCGGTACGGCTCATCTAGATCTTTTGTGACAAGATCGTCGATCATCACTCCGATGTACGCTTCATGTCTTTTTAAAATAAAGGGGGATTTGTTTTGGATTTTAAGTGCTGCATTAATCCCTGCTATGAGTCCTTGCGCAGCGGCCTCCTCATACCCGGTGGTTCCGTTGATCTGACCTGCAAGGTAGAGCCCTTGCACTTTTTTAGTTTCAAGCGTTGCACCGATTTGACCACTTTTAACGTAATCGTACTCAATTGCATAGGCTGGACGCATCACCTCAGCATTTTCGAGTCCAGTGATGGAGCGCAGCATCTCTAGCTGCACATCAAAGGGGAGCGAGGAGGAGATTCCATTTACATACACCTCTTCTGTTTGAAGCCCTTCGGGTTCGAGAAAGATTTGATGCCGCTCTTTATCAGCAAAGCGGACGATCTTATCCTCAATAGAGGGGCAGTACCTGGGGCCAACGCTTTGGATCTTCCCGGAATACATGGGCGACCGATGCAGGTTTTTTTCGATGATCGCTTTTGTATTTGCAGTTGTATAGGTGATCCAACAAGAGATTTGCGGCAGCTTTGGACGTGTTTGTTCCTCAAATGAAAAGCAAACCCCATTTTCGGGAGGTTGTTCCTCAATTTGAGAAAAGTCGATGGAACGCTTATTGATGCGAGGGGGAGTGCCTGTTTTTAGCCGTCCTAGCTTAAATCCTCTCTCTTCTAAGCACTTTGAAAGGCCTATAGAGGGTTTATCTCCCGCTCTGCCTCCTGCAAAATGCTTCTCTCCAATGTGCAGCAATCCTTGCATAAAGGTGCCGGCAGAGAGGATGACACTCTTTGCGCTATAAAAAATCCCTTCTTGAGTGGAAACTCCTGTGATTGCGTTGTTTTCCACGTGGAACTCTAGAGTGGTTCCTTGTTGAATATAAAGATTAGGGGTTTGTTCGAGACGGTGTTTCATCTCAAATTGGTACGCAACCTTATCTGTTTGAGCTCTTGGTGCCCAAACAGCAGGACCTTTTGTAGCGTTGAGCATGCGGTTTTGGATCGCGGTGCGATCGGTCACTTTGCCCATTTCGCCGCCTAATGCGTCAATTTCGCGCACCATGTGCCCCTTGCCAATGCCGCCAATGGCTGGATTACAGCTCATTTTGGCAATGGTATCGAGATTCATGGTGAGCAAAAGCGTAGAGACGCCACATCTAGCAGCAGCTAAAGCAGCCTCGCACCCCGCATGCCCTCCTCCTACAACGATGACGTCATACTGGCTTGGATAGTGCCACATAAAGGTAAGGTCTATTTTGTTTTATGACGATCGCGACGACGGCGTTTTTTTCGCTTGTGCTTGGCGATTTTACATTTTCGTTTCTTTTTAACAGATGACATAGTGCTCTCATTAGGCAATAAAGGAAGTAGAGAAGATAAAGACTCTCGAATATACTTTCAAGTTTTTTAATGCGTTACTTCCGCCTTAGTCGATGCGGTTGCGTAAAAATATGTATTAATTATTTTAAAATAAAAAATTTATACATGCTTAATACTTTAATCTTAAAATAGAAATATTAAATAAAATGGTTTTAATATGTTGGAATTATCATCCAGACAGTTTATTTCGCATCCATCTTTTAGTCCCCAGCCTCACGTCCCATCCAAAAAGGCATTGTCAGTCACATCGCTAACTCATCAGTTCTTTCGTTGTCATCTGATAGGAAACTCGCAAAAATTGACGGATAGGCAGTTTCTTTATGCTCCTTCTCGCCCGTTGGTGGAAGAGTACTGCTCTGCGGTAAAAAACTCAGATCGAGCTGAGGCTCT
>JAJACO010000040.1 GCA_022601475.1 Chlamydiales bacterium | reverse complement strand
CGTCAAGCAAAGCGTCTCTAGCAATCAAATGAGCATGGGACACGCTAAAGCGCTTTTGACAATTGACAACCCCAAAATTCAAGAGCAGTTAAGCGAATTGATTCTAGAAAAAGAGCTGACGGTGCGTGAAGCTGAAAAACAGAGCCGTCAACTCAATCGAAAAAGTACTCAAAAATCGAAAAAGCAAGAAAAAGATGTGCATTTAGAGGAGTTCGAGGAGTCTTTGCAGCAAAAGTTTGGGACAAAAGTGCAAATTGATCACACTAAAAAAGGGGGGCGTATTACATTGCATTACTACACTCCTGATGATTTAGAGAGGCTTTTGGGTCTTCTTTAAATTGAGATCATTGCATAACTCAAGCTTTGTGTTGTTCAATGGTCTCAAATTGATTTCGGTACGATGCGGTACATGCAATCGGCAATGACTAAGATGTCCTACTTTTGCATGTTGCAATCGACCCATTCTTCAGTTTCAGCAAGTACTTCTTCATAAGTGAGTTTTTGCGCATCTACTTCAAGAGTTTTTTCTTTTAAGGTTAAGTAACATTCCTTCTCAACCGCAAGCATGGCATGATAAAAATCCACAACCTCTTCTTCGCCTACAATGGGATTTCCTTTTCTATGTAGGAGAAAGACAGGGGCGTCAATTGATGTGGTATGCAAAATGGCTGAGCGTGCTGCTAAAGCTGAATCATCTTCAACATCTAAATCATAATCATTTTTTTGCAAGATGCGCATTAAAGCATCGCCAGCCACTTTGTGTCTTAATAAGTCGTACCCCCCGTTCGAACATACCACACATTGAACATCGGTTCGTTGTGAAGCAAGAAGAACACTTGCCAAGCCTCCTTGACCAAAACCAATCATGCCAAAATTTAATACATGAATTTTGTCTTTGATTGCGTCAATCGCAAAATTCAAGGAATTCATTGTGAATGGACCACAAAAGTCTTTTTTACCTGTTGACCCTCCATACCCAGGCATTGAAATCGCGGCTACAGCATATCCCTTGTCTAACCAGTGCTTAAACCATGAATCTGAAATGCTATTTAAACCTTTGCCAGATGAGGTACCATGAAGAAACAAAAGCAATGGAGCCTCTTGAAGGGAAGGATTTTGAATCATTATCTCTATCTTATGATTGCCATCAGGAGAATCTAGTAACAAATGCGATTCGATTTCAGCAGCAGAAATCTTTAGAAAAGAACATATTAAAGCCACAAAAGTAAAAAGTTTTTTCATCATATTTTCTCCAGTGATTAAGAGTTCGACTACTTAATTTCAAAGCCGAAAAGTCCTCGATAAGGCCTAGCTCAAAGTGTTTCAGCTTTTCTCGCAAACTCCTGAATGTACGGAATAAATGTTTGGCACTCTCTCTATCATTAACATTAGCTTGTGTGATATGAACTTTCACTACAAACCCTTCTGTATCAACTAAAATATGCCTCTTTCTGCCGCGTACTTTCTTACCACCATCATAGCCTGTAAGCCCCTTTTTTCTGTAGTTTTTACGCTTTGGCTATCCGTGAGACTGTTGAACAACTCAAGCTTTGTGTCGTTTTGGAACCTTTTTGTCCAGGCCACTTTAGTGGCTGGCAGTTGAGGGATCTCGAGCGAAGATAGTACAGTGACAGATACACGAGAGATCTTTCAAATGAGGCTAAAGGACCCCAAAACGGACGCAAGCTTGAGTTATGCAACGATCTCAAATTGATGATTTAAGCTTTGTGTTCAGCCTTTCTCGAGGGTGACGGATTGGTGTCGCCTTGAGCAACTGCTTAGTATAGGAATGCTTGGGGTCTTCAAAGATCGCCTCTGTCACACCCTCTTCCACTATTTTCCCTTGATGCATCACCAAGATGCGATCGCAAAGATGGCGCACAACTGATAAATCGTGCGAAATAAACAAATAACTGAGTCCATCGCTTTTTTTGAGTTCATTTAAGAGGTTTAAGACTTGAGCTTGTATAGAAAGATCTAATGCGGAGGTCACCTCATCACACACGATCAATTTGGGGCGCAAAATCAGCGCGCGACCAATCGAAATGCGTTGCTGCTGCCCTCCCGAAAACTGGTGAGGATATTGATTAAGGGCTGAAGGGTGAATACTCACTTTTTGGAGAATTTTAACAACGTGGTCAATTTGTTCGGAACGTGTATGTACACTCTTGTGAAATAAAAGTGCTTCGCCCACATTTTCCAAAATCGTTTTGCGCGGATTGAGTGAAGCCAGAGGGTCCTGAAATACCATCTGCACCTTTTGACGTAGGCGACGTAGCTGTTTGGGAGAGGCTTTACGGAAGTCTTCTCCTAAAAAACGAATTTCACCCTCCGTAGGCTCTATTAAACGGATAGTGGCAAGGCCGGCCGTTGTTTTGCCCGAGCCAGAACCTCCTACAAGCCCCACAACCTCTTTGTGACCGACAGAAAAAGAAATGTTGTCTACAGCTTTTATATTCCCGACGGTGCTGCGAAAAATTCCACGACGAATGGGAAAATATTTTTTTAAATTTTTGACTTCGATTAATTTGGTCATGAACCCTCTGAAAAATCGAGTTTAGAATCGAGTTCTTTATCATAGAGCCAGCAATTAGCGGTGTGATCGGGTTGTTTGAGTTCAAAAGGAGGCACCTTGCCTCCTTTGCAAAGCTCCATTGCATATTGGCAGCGGGGGTGAAAAGGACATCCCGCGGGTATTTGTGTAAGGCGGGGAGCAAATCCTTGAATAGAGATCAGTTTTTGTTTGTGAGTATTTTTTTCAGGGCGTGCTGCAAAAAGAGATTGGGTGTATGGGTGCGAGGGATTGTCAAATAAAGAGTAAACAGACGCTTTTTCGATTTGCTCTCCCGCATACAAAACAACAACCTCATCGGCGTTTTCTGCCACAACCCCCATGTCATGCGTGATCAACAAAGTGGCCATTCCTTTTTTATCTTGCAGCTCTTTTAGCAGAGAAAGAATTTGCGCTTGGACAATCACATCCAAAGCGGTTGTCGGTTCATCGGCGATGAGAATATCAGGAGAGCAGATTAAGGCCATCGCAATCATGACGCGTTGTAGCATGCCTCCAGAGAGTTGATGGGGGTAGTTATCAATTAAATTTTTTGAATTAGAAAGATGCACGTCGTCTAGAGCTTTTAGGATGACGGGTAATCCCGCCTCTGCAGAGAGACCCATATGCATTTCTGTCACTTCAAGCAGCTGAGCACCAATAGTATAAACAGGATTAAGTGCTGTCATCGGATCTTGAAAGATCATCGCAATGTGCTTGCCGCGAATCTGGCGCATACGCGCCTTGGGGAGAGTCAACAAGTTCTCTCCTCGGTAGAGCACCTCCCCTTGAGGCGGGAGCGCTGGAGGCTCTGGCAAGATGCGCAGCAAAGAGAGAGCTGTCATGGATTTACCAGATCCCGACTCTCCTACAAGAGCGAGAGTCTCTCCTTTTTTGAGGGTGAAGCTTAAATTTTCAACAACAGGATACGCTTTACCTTCAATGAAAAGATGTGTAGTGAGATCAGAGACCTTGAGAACTTCTTCCATAACCGTTTACAATATCCTGTAGATGCATTATTATCATGGGAAAAAGTATTTAAGGTCTTATGACACTCGCCCGCCTATTTGGCCGCTCACCGTTCACTCCTCTTCAGACGCACATGTCTAAGGTTGCAGCGTGTGTGGAACAGGTGGTTCCTCTTTTTGAGGCGTTGGAACAGCAAGACTATGAGCAAGTCACCGCTCTTGCAAAACAAATTTCTCAGCTTGAACACGCAGCAGACCTCACTAAAAATGATATTCGCAACAATCTTCCCTCTGGACTTTTTTTACCCATTGCAAAGGCGAGCGTGCTCGAAATACTTGCCCTGCAAGATAATATTGCCGATCGGGCAGAAGATATGGCAGTACTCCTCACTTTTCGTAACTTAGAAATTCTTCCTTTTTTTTCAGAGAATCTCAAAGCATTTTTACATAAAAATATCGAAACCTTTTATGCAGTTTTTGAGATCATTAAAGAGCTTGAGCAATTGCTTGAAAGTTCGTTTGGAGGTACAGAGGCTGAAAAAGTGCGTAAGATGGTGGATGAGGTCGCTTATAAAGAGCATGAGGCCGACCTTTTGCAGGCAGCGCTCTCTAAAACCATGTTTCAACAGTGCGACTCGATGTCTGCGCCACTGTTTTTTTTGTGGATGAAAGTGATTCAGGAACTAGCTGCTCTATCCGATGAGTCAGAAAAGCTTGCAAACCGCGTCAGGATGCTCCTTGAGGTAAAGTGACAGTCACCCTAATTCTTCTTATACTCGCCCTGTTATGTGGATTTTATGTTGCTTGGAATATTGGTGCAAATGATGTGGCTAATGCGGTGGGAACGGCTGTGGGTTCTGGCTCTATTACCCTTAAGCAGGCTGTTTTAATCGCCGCTATTTTCGAGTTTGCCGGAGCTTTTTTCTTGGGAGGCAATGTCTCTGAAACAGTTGAATCGGGCATTGTCAATCCGGATATTTTTTCCGGAGATATGATTTATTACGTCTACGGGATGTTAGGCTCTCTGCTGGCTGCGGGAGTTTGGCTTCAAATCGCCTCCTATTTTGGATGGCCTGTCTCAACAACGCACTCCATTGTGGGGGCTGTTTTGGGATTTGGGATTGTTTTAGGTGGATTTGATGCGATTTACTGGGATAAAATTGGTTCTATTGCAATGAGTTGGGTAATTTCTCCCGTTTTAGGCGGAGGATTGGCCTACCTCATTTTTTCTATGATTCGCCGCAAAATTTTGTATAAGCTCAATCCCATTAGCGCGGCTAAACGGTTCACTCCGCAGCTGATGTTTATCATTTTTGCAGTGCTTACTTGGATTATTTTATTTGGAGGACTTTCGAATTTAGATTTCCATCTTCAACTTTACCAGGTGATTTTGATTGCCTGTAGTGTTGGAGTATTGGCAGCTGTTATTTCATACTTTTTTGTTAAAAAAATTCAAGAACCTAAAGATCTAACTAGAACGTACAATGTCCAGATAGAAATAGGTCTTAAAAAAGCAAAAAAACACCTCATGCGTGTGGAGGCAGCTTCTCTTGGAAGTTTGCAAACTCAGGTGCATCACGTCTTAAAAGATGTTGAGCAACTAGTTGGTAAGACAGAAGTATTAGAAGAGCATCAAGCTTCTGAATTTCAAACTGTCGAAAGAATCTTTACTCCCATTCAAGTGGTGATGGCTTGCTTCATGTCTTTTGCGCATGGATCCAATGATGTGGCCAATGCAATCGGCCCTTTATCGGCGATTGTAAATATTTTAAGAGGGCATGAGATTCATTCGCAAACGGTGCCGATTTGGCTTTTGCTGCTTGGGGGCATAGGGATTATTGTAGGCTTAGCCACATGGGGTTGGCGCGTGATAGAGACTGTGGGGCGTAAAATCACAGCGCTGACACCCTCGCGCGGATTTGCGGCCACCTTTGGTGCTTCGATCACAATCGTGCTCGCCTCTAAGCTTGGTCTGCCAATATCCACAACACATGTGCTTGTCGGTGCAGTATTAGGAGTGGGATTTGCGCGTGGCATTGGAGCGATTAATCTCAACACAATCCGTGATATTGTGATTTCGTGGGTGATTACAGTGCCAGCGGGAGCTGTTTTATCGGTGGTGTTCTTTTATATTTTACGCGGCATTTTTTCTTAAGTACACACAGACCGAGATTGTTGCATAACTCAAGCTTTGTTCCGTTTTGGAACCTTTTTGCCCCATTTGAGAGATCTCTCGCTCTCTGTACCATATGTATAGTGAATTCAATTGAATATTTTACATATTAAATACGTAGTCGATGGTTTCGGAAAGGGTAGAAAATTTATGAATCAGGGACTTCACCATGGATTTGAAATAAGCCCAATACTTTTCAATTGGATTAAGATCTGGACTGTATGGAGGCAAGAATAGTAATTTGCATCCAGCCTTCTCTATCAATGATCTTGTTTTTTCTGACTT
>JAJACO010000004.1 GCA_022601475.1 Chlamydiales bacterium | reverse complement strand
TTCTTGTTCCCTTTAATGATGTCGAGAATGACCTCTGTTTTACGCTTAGCTGTCCATCTTTGAATGGGTGGTTCCATTGTATGCTCCTTGTTTGAACTGTTTCAGTATACCCTGTCCAGTCCAATTGGGGAACTACATCAGCTTTATGTAAAAGCTCGCTTGCAGATTTTATATGATCAGGTTTTCTGTTTAGGAGGTACTTACTACCCCTTCCTGAACCTTCAACCCTTAAAGCACCTTTTTTAACTAAACTAGACAACCTATATTGTAGAGTTCTTTTTGGGGTGGCTGTTTTCAGCAAATGTGACAACTCTCCTATAGAAATTCCATTAGAATAGCATGCGATAATTTGAACCAGCTCTTTTAGCTCTTCAGTGTTTTTTTTTGACATTGAACTGCTCTTAAATTAAAAATATTATAGACCAAGATGTGACCTACACTTTTAGCGTAACTAAATATCTTAATGTTGCGCGATTAACCCTTTTTGCGCAATTTAACATCTCAATGTTGCGCGATTAACCCCTTTCGCGCACATAGATTTGATTACTGTCTTGAAAGATGGGCTTATTTCCCGCTTACACATTTATGAAATTCAGCTCCCACAATTTTGCTCTCCTTAAAGAGGACATCTTGAAAACGACACCCCTCAATATTGGTCGAGTCCATACTACAATTTTTAAAAATGCACTCTGAAAAACTGGCATTGCGGAAATTGCATCCAGAGAAACGACAGCTTATGAAAGTACAACGCGTAAAAGGACATCCTGAAAATGAAATATTTGAAAAATCTTCGCCTTTAAATTCTTTTTCTTCTTCGGATTGTTTGGGATAGCTTTTCATATTAACACATGATTTTGAAAAAATTCCCACAACTCAAGATAAGCTTCTTGCATCGTTTGAGATAAACCACATTCAGCCGCAAGGCTTTCAAATAATGGAAGCCACTCAGAGGGTGGAGGACCAAGATTTTCGGGTAAAGCATGTGTGCCACGCGCACCGTACACTTTTCGTAAAGTAGCTTTGAAATGCCTTCTGTCAATGGGGCGATATTGCTTAAGCAACAACATATCAATCAAGTCTTTCACGCGAGAATTTTGCTTTTGTTCTCGGGGAAGAGTATAGGCGTGTAGTTTTTCTGCGAACTGCTGTTCGACTGAAATCATCCGCATCTTAGGAGCATTGATGCCACAATATTTCAGCCAATCTGACCCATCCACTTGCTCGGTTTCATCGACTACGACATCGGCTCCTACGTCGAGCTGGAACCTTACAAAAAGTCGCCTGTCGATAAAGGAAGACACAGAATAGCGCGCTCCTCCATAAGGTGCATTATCCAAGTCCATTCGCGCAGGTCCGACTTCAAATGTAAAATAATCTTTTAATTCTAACTTCACTAAATTGCGTAATTCTCGAGCAATCACACTCTCAATCGCCACATCATACCCGCTCATTCTGCGTAAGCAAGTCAAATCAATATCTTTCGTTGCCCGTGCCGATGCAAATCGCAATTCCATTGCATATCCACCCTTAAGAACGAAACTGTCAGAATCTTGATGGAATATTCTAGCTAACAGTCTTTCAAAAGCAACTTTCCGTCTAAGTCGCTGTAAATCTTGATTACTGTTAGTCGCGATGCTCTTCAAGCGTGCTTCCAAGCTTCTGCGAAAATCGGTCGGTGTTTTAAAATTTGTCATTCAGTAATCTCTTCATTTTAAGGTAGATATTGGGATGTGTCTTTTCGAGAGAATGCAATTCTTCTTCCACGACAAGTCCCCTTTCTAACGCTTGGTGCACAGCCTGAACAAGAAAATTATCGGCTACTGTTTCTGCTTCAAAGACATCCAGCAATGTCCTAAAAGGAGTCGTTACTCGGTAGCCTTGTCTTTCCTCTATCTCGTATTGTTCCAGATTCGCATGATGCAAGCATAGAACTTTTGGGATTTCAATACGTCTCCTAAAGCCCCGAGGAACCGTCATATGCATTTTAGATGGCATCACATCTGACAGCTCGTGAATATCAAGAGCCGTCTCACGAGACCAGACTCCTTGAGGAACATCCTTTAAGTTCCGGCTCCAGAGACTCCATAACACAAGTTCGGACCGGTCGGTCACCGGGTATCTCGCTAATCGATAAATACCCCTGCCCTCCTGAGTCCATTCTCCTGAAGCAAGTCTTAAATGAAAGTTAGAACGCACATAGCCGCATTCTTCCGCTTGCTTTGCGGTAAAAAAGCCTTGTTGTCGGTCTGCTATCTCAAAAAGCTGATTTTGCCTTCTCATGCACCAATGTTATAGTTTTCATGGTATTGGTGCAACAGTTTGATTTCAAGGTAGGTGGAAGTCTATGTAGAAAGCTTAAAATCTAGAATTTATGCTTTTTTCACTCTCAGAATAGAGAACTTTATAGTGGTTTTGAACGGGTGTGTTGCGTAACCTCTTCAGAGAGGCGAGCCGTTGCGTAGCTTCGGCGAGCCCCCCTGGTTGTGAGGACACGCGGTAGAGTGACCAAGTGATCAGGAGCTTCCTTCTTAATAGTAAGTATTTTATTGAGAAAAAGAAAAGCACGGGTTTATCCTAAACGGCCACTACACCAAAGGAAAACCCATGCATCACAAACGTGACTGGAGTAAGTATAACAGAACTCTTGTAAATCGTGGCAACATCAATTTGTGGGCAACTCCACAAGCTCTTGAAAATTGGACAGCTAAGAAAGAAAAAAAGAAT
>JAJACO010000039.1 GCA_022601475.1 Chlamydiales bacterium | reverse complement strand
TAAAAAGAGTCCTTTTTCAGAAGAAGAATCCTCTTTGTTCATGGTGCCTTTCAGGCAAACGCAGTTGCTTCATAATGGGTATAAATCCTCACTGCCTATCTTGCCCGCCGTCAGGCGGATCCTGCCCATCCTGTTAGTAGATCAGTTCAATCGCATTCTTGTAGACGCTGAAAGAAAGATCTATAAATTCCTTATTTTTAATAACTAAAACTCGAATCCAAATTTTGGGACCTTTTTGTCTCAGTTGATCGACCTCGAGTAAAGGCGAGAGATCAGTCAAAGCAGACGAAAAGTTCCCAAAAAACGTCGTTAAGGATTTTTGTGTCCAATCTAAACCGGCCCTTGTGCTATGTTAGCAAAAAAGGCAGGATTATGCACCTTCGACATTTTCTATTTATACTCTTTATTTTTCCAATTCTATTTACAAGTTGTAATACCCAAAGCACAATTGCTAACTCCATTCCGGAAAGAGAAGCTAACGAAATTGTGGTTCTTCTCAATAGCAAAGGGATTCAAGCTCAAAAAGTGCCCGCTCCAGTTTCTTCTATTGGAGGAGGTACTCAAGAAAAAATGTGGAATATCGATGTTCCCGCAAACCAAATCACAGACGCTCTGTCCATTCTTAACCAAACAGGTCTCCCCCGCATAAAAGGAACAACCTTGCTCGATCTTTTTGGAGCAAAGGGACTTGTGCCATCCGACATGCAAGACAAAATTCGGTACCAAGAAGGACTATCTGCCCAACTAGCTATCACAATTCGAAAAATGGATGGCATCATCGATGCAAATGTGCAAATTACCTTTCCTGAAGAAAATGAAGAAGCAAAAGAGGTCACAGCCTCTATCTATGTCAAACATAGAGGGATTTTGGATAACCCAAACAGCTTAGCTATTACCAAAATTAAACGTCTTATTGCAAGTGCTGTGCCTGGCCTATCTTCAGAAAATGTCTCCGTCATTACCGATCGAGCAATTTATGCGGATATTAATTTACAAGGACTCGATGAAATGGATCATGAGAGAGAATACGTCTCGGTCTGGTCTGTTGAAGTTTCTAAAAACACAGTGAATCGCTTCCGTTGGATTTTTTACATCTGTATTGTGCTCATCTTTTTATTAGCCTGCGCGCTTGCGTGGATGTTTTGGAAATGTATGCCACTCATACAGAGTAAAGGGGGCTTTAACTCCCTCTTTAAACCGCAGCAGTACACCTCTGAAACTGAAGAAAAAATAGAAGAAGAACAGCCACCAGAGGAGAGTCCAGAGGAGTGATGCAACAAACCGCCATGTTGAAGGCCTTGCTCTCAAAAAGCGAGCGCCAAGAAGAGCTGTTAAACTATCTACCAGAAGAGCTTGTTCACCAACTGCAAAGATGTCCCTCCCCCAATCTCTCTGCTGCAGAAGAGCTGCGCGATTTCACTCTCTGGGGCAACCATGTGCACTACTCTTGGTTTTATGAATTTCTGCGTCCTCTCTCTACACAGGTGCAGCTCCTATTTTTATCCTCTCTTACCCAAACACAAGCGCGTGGTTTAACAGAAATGCTCTCTGTAGCCGCACCGCATGCACCCACCAGCCGTTTTGTTCAACTCTTCTTAAAAGATCACCTTAAAAAGCAGCTACAAGACTCAGAAATTCTCTCCATAGAACAACTTCCGCTCTCAACCTGCAATTCTCTTTTAACGCTGCACAGAAAACAGCTCATTCACATTATTGACTTACTCGGCATCCACGATTTAGCAGCTGAAATGCGACAAGTTGTAGATAAAAAACTGCTCGCAAGTACTGCAAAGGCACTCACAGCTGAACAACGCTACTTTTTAAACTATTGCAGCAAACAACCCATGAAGTGGATCCCTCCCAAACTCGGTCTTTTGTCATGGGACGGAACCGCAAAATCTCTCAACCGCCTGCTGCATAAGCGCGGTTTAATCCGCTTAGCGCGTGGAGTATTTGATGAATCTGCAAGTTACAAGTGGCATCTTTTACATAAACTAGACACTGGAAGAGCTAAAATTATTCAGAAAGAGTTTTACCAAAAACAAGACTTAACTCTACTGCCATTTTTTAAAAATCAAATTCTATACCTTAGCAAAAAGTACACGTTTAAAGAGGCTCTCTCATGAAATTTTTTGACCTCATTGAAGAAGATCACATTCACATTGCCCCCGACACTAAAGTAATTCCTGCTAAGCAGTTTGCAAAACTCAAAACCGTTACAGAAATTATCCGACAAACTAAAAAAGAAGCGGTGCGTTATCGCACCGCTGTCGCCTCTGAATGTGAAATACTCAAAGAAGAAGCTGATAGGGCGGGTTTTGAACAGGGCTTGCATCAATGGAGCGAACAACTATTTTTTTTAAAAAAAGAAATAGAAAATGTAAGAAAAGAAATAGAAAATTCCATCGTCCCCCTAGCTCTGACCGCCGTTAAAAAAATTGTTGGCCGTGAGCTTGAGACACACCCAGAAACCATTGTAGATATCGTCTCAACGGCACTTAAAACAGTCTCCCAACACCGCAAAATCTCGATCTATGTCCACCCCTCGGAACAAGAACTCGTTGAAAAAAAACGATCCGAAATTAAACAGCTCTTTGACCATTTAGAAAGCCTCTCCATTGTAGCGCGTGAAGATGTACAACCGGGAGGGTGTATCATCGAAACAGAAGCGGGTATTATCAACGCTCAACTCGAAAATCAACTGCAAGCTCTAAAGGCTGCTTTTAAAAGCTTTTTGCAACACGAAGGGAGCGGTTAAATGAAAGCATTTCATTTTTTACTTATCTTCCTTTGTGTCTTTAGCTTATTAAGTAACACATCCGCCTTTGGCCAGCCCGCAGGAGCGGAGATTCAATCGGCTTTACAGGGTCTGCCCGGTGGAACAACAGATGTTCCGGGTGCTCCGGAAGGCGCTACAGGCTATCCGAATATCGCCTCTCAAGCGGTCCTTTTAGTTTTTTTAGCACTGCTTCCCTTTTTAATCATGTTGCTCACCTCTTTTCTCAAGATAGTAATTACACTCGCCCTTCTAAGAAGTGCTTTAGGCGTTCAACAAACACCCCCTAACCAAATGATTAATGGGATTGCGCTTATTTTGACCATGTATGTGATGTACCCAACAGGTCTTCAGATGTATAATGAGGCTGAACACATTATTAAAGGAAAGCTCCCTCAAGAACTTTTTTCTAAAAATTCAGCAGCTATTGTACTCGATGTGATCAACGTGACAAAAAACCCTCTGCGCGATTTTTTAATTCGCAATACGCGCAAGCAACATTTGGAGGGTTTTGAAAAAATCGCAAAAAAAACATTCCCTCCAGAAGCTGCCCAAACCGTTAAAGAAACAGATTTTATCGTCGTCATTCCCGCGTTTATCACCACCCAGATCCGGGCGGCTTTTGAAATTGGAGTTTTGATTTATTTACCCTTTTTTGTAATTGACCTTGTCACGGCAAACATCTTGCTTGCTATGCAGATGATGATGCTCTCCCCCCTCTCGATTTCGCTCCCCCTAAAATTACTGCTTGTAGTGATGATCGATGGATGGACCATCTTAGTACAAGGTTTGGTTTTGAGTTTTAACTAAGGCAAAAATATGCTCCTATTGGCAGCGACAACATTTCATTCCGCCATTTATCAATACTCCTATGAAGCGCTCCTTCTTATCTTAATTATGTCGGGTCCCCCCATTCTCTTAGCTTCTGTGATTGGTCTTTTTGTAGCTATCTTTCAGGCGGCTACACAAATTCAAGAACAAACACTTGCCTTTGCGGTTAAAATGGTCGCTGTTCTTGGGTCCGTTTTGATTATGGGAGGCTGGCTTGGGGGATTGATTTTTCAATTTGCAAACCAAATTTTCCAAAATTTTTATAAATGGAAATAACAGTACCCGCCGACACCTATCTCTCCTACATCCTCAGTCGTCCACTCCCGGATGTTTGGAAAATATTTCTGCTTGGAATGGCGCGCATCGTTCCTGCGATCGCTTTTGCCCCCTTTTTAGGCGGCAAACTCCTTCCTGACTCTCTAAAAATTGGATTGGGTGGAGCGATTACGTTTATCTTTTTACCTTTTTTAGTGATTCATCAAACAGAGCCGATCAACTTTGATATCCTCTTCATGCTCTTGCTCGTTAAAGAGGCCTTTATTGGATTTTTGCTGGGTTTTTTGATAGCCATCCCCTTTTTCTATTGCCAGGCAGCGGGAGCAACAATCGACCACCAAAGAGGGAGCCAAAGTTTGCAGGTGATGGACCCTTCAACCCAAATGCAAACCTCTCCTACGGGCACCTTATTTAATAGCTTAATGCTGATTATCTTTTTTACAGTAGGCGGCCCCTTATTTTTCTTTGAGGCTATATTTACCTCTTTTTCAGTACTCCCCTTTGATCAGTTTTTTCCTGCTAATTTTTTTGATGGAAGCCGCCCACTTTGGGTAGCCTCCATCGATCTTCTAAACATCGCCTTTTCAATCGGTTTGCAGCTCGCAGCGCCCGCTCTAATTGCGATTCTTCTCTCCGATCTATTCTTAGGGATTGTTAACCGAATGGCTCCCCAAGTGCAGATTTCATTTCTTCTCTATTCGCTCAAATCCTACAGCGGCGTCGGAATGCTGTGGATTGGCTGGTGGTTTGTGCTCAAGCAATTTGATGTCGAAGCAGTTTCTTGGGTCAAGTTTTTTACAAACCTAGTCTCCAAGCTTTAAAAAAACGTGCAGACAATCTATTAAAATATTAGATTTCATCAAAAAAACCTATCCGGAGATATACGCAATGAAACCTCTGCACGCACTATTCGCTCTTTTGTTCGCTTTTGCCCCCCTTACCTCTCACGCTCACTGCGGTCAATTTTATGGAGCGTTCGACACCCTGTATTGGCAACCTAGCCACGTCCCTGTTGTTGCAGGAAGACAAATTGGTCCCGATGGAGGAGGTTTGCGTCCACGAGAGAATTTATTGATCAACGGAGAGTATGATTGGGGTGTGCGTGGCCAGATAGGTTACGAGCGATGCGAATTTTTTGTAGATCTAGCCTATCTCTACTTTAACACCGAAACAACCTCGCACTTTACTGCTGCACCAGGGAGTGTTATTCGCATGCCTGCAAGTGCTGATCTACAATCGCTTCAATCCGATTTAGATTGGCGGTATCAAAATATAGACTTACGCTGTGGTCACTCAATCTTCCGCACTCGCTGCACTCATCTTTATGGATATGGCAACGCGCGTTGGGTAGACATTCTCTTCGCTAACTTAGACACAGGCGTACGCACAACACCCGCAGCACAACCCGACACCTACTCCCAAAAAACAACATTTAATGGAGGTGGCTTAGGAGTGGGTATAGGCGCGCAATACCATGTGCTTTGTGGGTTGGGGTTGCGCGGACAGCTCGGTTTGATGTCTATCATTGGTACACTAGATCCTAAAATCGAACTCTTTGAAGCTGATACAGGAAATTCTTCTCTTCGAGTAGATGAAGACCCTCGCTCCTGTATTATTCCCGCTTTAGAATTTCGCTTCGGGCTCGAATACGCCTTCTGCCTTTGTTTATTTAAACTTTCAACAGAAATCGGCTATGAACTCGACACCTACTTCGATACAATTCGGCACAATATAGGCATTGACAGAGATGGAGTTGATGATGTTGTACAGCTCACCTACTACAATGCAGGCTTCGGCGGACCCTACTTTCGATTAAGTGCGAGGTACTAAAAAGATGAAGTACATTTTTTTTATGTCGCTATTCACATTCATGCTCTGTAATTCAGCATTTTCTGCACATTTTCATGGGGCGATTGATACTCTGTTTTGGCAACCAATACAAACACCTATTTCTGTAGGAAGACGCACTGTGCTCGTCGCAGAAGATGCAGGTCCCCGCGAAGATCTCTTACTCAAACCAGAGAATCAATGGGGTGTGCAAGCAGAGCTGGGCTATATGTGCAATAACCAAGCGCTTGATTTTAACTATACCTATTTTTGTTCACGCAACAAAGAAGACTACGAGTTAGACGGGTTTCCAACCCTCCGCATTCCTGGAAGTGCAACTCAAGATAACCTCCAATTCATCAGTGCATCGACAACTGTTCTGTATCAAAAGGGCGATTTGCGCTATGCACAATTTTTAAATTCTTGCTGTAGTCAATTCTACATCTACACAAATGTGCGCTGGACAGAGATCAAGCTAGAAAACCTGGACCTTGGCAAAAGGGAGCAGCCTGGCCCCTTCACCGATAGCTACGACCAGGCGAGTCGTTTTTCTGGAGGAGGCCTAGGCTTTGGACTGGGTGGGAGTTATGAGCTGGGACAGGGCTTAAGCATCGTAGCTCGAGGGGGTTTAATGGGCCTCATTGGCAATCTTAAAATGCTGCAAGCTGTCTATATCAGTGAGAGCGCAGAGCCCATCATACTCAAACCGCACTCTTACACAATCACGACCCCAGCGCTTGATTTTCGTCTTGGCATTGGACATTTTTTGCCCGCCTGCCTATGCACTTTAGAAGCTGAAATGGGCTACCAAATGGACTATTACTTTGATGTGACCCGCCACAATATGTGGGTTGGGGCAGCGATTGACGATGAGACTATTCCACTCAACGATTTTAATCAGGGTTTTGGAGGGTTTTATTTCCGTTTTGCTGCGTATTTTTGATCGATAGAGTCCAACGTAAGAAACGGCTTGAGACCGTTGAACAACTCAAGCTTTGCGTCGTTTTGGAATCTTTTTGCCCCATTTGAAAGATCTCTCGCTCTCTGTACCATATGTACTATCTAACTGTTACGGAGCAAAGAGAAAATTATAAAGATGCTTTATCACAATTAAGTTCTCACGATTCAAAGAGGACTCTGAAGTTTGACATCCTCCTCGTCCTTTAGGGCGAGGAGGATGTCAATCAATACATAGCGGTCAAGTTATGACATTGGCTGCATTGTTACCACCAAGGTAACCTCAGCAGTACAATAACTCATCAAGTCAATAGCAGCTAATGCGATGACGCTTACGCCAGTCCCCATTAATAGACAACCAACAACGGGGTCTCCTGAAACTGCTGCAGTACCGCGTCCTACCAACGCCCCGCCAATAACATTTAGACCAGCATGAATTATAGGAACCGGCACGTGTTCAACCAGGTTATATGTAGCATATGCCGTAAGAGAGAGGCTGGCTATTGCACTTACTTTAGCTATTTGAGAGAAGCTAGGAAGCTTTTCTATTACCTGCTCTTTCGAAGGCACCGCTTGTTGCATTGTTTCTCGAATTGACTGACCAATTTTTCCTAATTCCATAGTAATTTTTCTTTTAAGTTAGTTGTCGATCGGAGCACTTTACCGCTATACAATTTTTAAAACAAGAAGTTTTATATAAGTTAAGATCATTGCATAACTCAAGCTTGCGTCCAACAGGTTTGTTGTAAACCTTTG
>JAJACO010000038.1 GCA_022601475.1 Chlamydiales bacterium | reverse complement strand
GGCATTTAGACTCGCTTTTCGTTTGAAAACAAAAAACTTCGATCTGATCCATCTGTAAGGGGAAAGATTAGGAGAAACCTCTATACTAAAATCAGCTAATGACATTGGCTTAGAGCCAAATATTGTATAGGAAAAATCATGATTTTCAACTAAGTCCTCAAACAAATGCTTTATAAACTTCTGATCTGGTTGAGGAACACTGTTAATATCCGCTTTGACCAAAAGCGTCGAACATAAGCTGAGTAATATAAATAGATATTTCATAAGAAAGGACTTATAAACTCGAAGATCAGGTTATTATGACTAACAAGGCCTTTTGAGTATAGTTAATCGGAAACTCCTTTGCAGTTATGCGGTATTTTGCTATCTGGATCATACCAACGTCGGCAAAATGGACACTTTACAAGCCTACCAACAATTTCTTCATAAGGCACGAAAACCCCTCTTTCATCCGCACATAACGTGTTGACTTGTATAAGCGCACCATCAATCGAGACATAGATCCCATTTGGAGAAATATAGACTCCACTTGGTTGAACATAGTAATTTTCGGTATCTGCACATTGATTGTAAATATTGCCGCCTTGTGCAGCAAATCCTTGAAAACATATTCCAAGCATAAGCACGAACACTTTAGTGTACTTGTAAACTTTCATTGCTCACTCCTTTGTTTGGAAAATCGAAAGCACAACCAATTTACTGTAAAATTATTTTTAAGAAAATATAAATTTATTGATCATCTGGCGTATAGCACACAGGTGATTACTTCTCGATGGTGCCTGTCATAAATCTATAAACAAAACAGCAATCCTCATTTTGGAGCTCTTGCTCAAGCGCACTGTTGCGTTTAAAATGAGGCGCCAAATGCGCAGGTAGTTGATGATTCGACAAAAATTGACGCATACAAAACCGCGCTCCGGGTTTGGCTGAGCGAAATATCCCCTCTACGAGGCGATTAAAGTGCTCCTTGTTGAGATAAGAAGCCACATCTGAAATTGAGAAGCAATCAAAGGAGCTTGGTTCTGCTTTTTCGATAAAAGAGACAAGATCGATTGTGTGGAATGAGGTTTTATGAATTTGTTTTTTGATTTTTTCAATCCCTTCTTTTGAAAGGTAGGGCGGAAAGTGATTGCGATCCACTTTACCGGTTAAAATCAAAGAGAGCAAAACACTCTGCTTAGCAAGAGAGTGGTTGAGATAGTTGTCAATGCGTGAATAGAGGTGATTGCCAATATGCCGCATGCTTGGATCGATGTGCTCGTAAAGCCCTGGATCTTTGATAAAGGTGCGGGTGATAAGGGGGTGTAGACCCACCTGAAAGAGTTTTTTCCACATAAATGTGTGCCAATGCTTTTTCACAAATTTGTGCTGTTCTTCGAGATTGTCTATCGAGAACAGTTTGTCGATCTTTTTGCCCCTAAATAAGCGAATTGCACCTGAAACTACCTTAAGAAACTTTTCAGTGGCTCCTTCATAGAGCACTCCGCGCTCAATTTTTTTAGGGAGCTGGCCCCATAAAGCGCTGACCATGGGATCTAGCCCCTTTTCAATTTGAGAATAGAGCTTGCCGCGTTCTTTTGAAGAGTCTACCCCCATAAATTTGAGATATTCGGCATGAGGTAACTCGGAGAGCGCCACTCTTTTTAAATCAAAAAGAGCATTTTGCAATGGATTGGCATCCACAGCTACAATCTCTTGTAGCTCATTTGTTAACAAGTTAAGCGGACGATCCCCACTTGCGGTGACGCACACGACTCGGTCAGTGGGCTGTATTTGAAGTGCTTTTTGCTCTGTTTTCCAATCTTCATTTCCGAAACTGTAGCTTAGTCTTGAGTAAAAACTCCCCATGCTTCTCCTACTTAGAAATCATATGTTAATGCGAATCTCGCCCCAAAGATTTGAAATTGCGTATCTTTGAAATTGAAGGGATAGCCTTCTCGTCCACCAAAATGTCTGTATTCATAAAATGGGGAAAGCAAAAAACCCATTCCCAACCAGCTATTGCACGGTTTTAAGGTGAGCGGAACATCAAGTCGGGCCTGGATTTCTTCTTTCATCATTAGCGTTACATCTTCAAACTGAGGGTCATCAGTTACCTTAGACTCCCCATTTTGCATAAATTTAACTTTAAAACATACCCCCATACTTATCAGAGGCGTGAAATTCACTCCAGATAAAAAACCAACCACAATGTAATTATACGTGTCCGTGAAGGTGCAAAGTCTCGGAGAAGGAGGGTAAAAGATGTTTTCTTCTTCAAAACAACCCCAGCCTGCAAAGGGGGTGATGAAAGGGTGTGTTATTGTAGGTTGTTGTAGGGTATAACCCACGCGCACTTCAAAGTCTTTGTCGATTAAATCGCTATTCACACACGCTCCATTTGCTGCTTGCCCTTTGACTTCACCTTCTGCATACAAATAGTCGGCACCCACATACCAACTGTGTCCTTTGATGCGATCAAAACGGATGCGAATGCCATCGATCTCACCCTCTTGAGAAGTTCCACCTTCACGCATGCGTCGTAAATAATAGAGTTCAGGACCTACTGTAAGAAGAGCAGAACACCACGAGAAGCCCGTGAGAGGTGTAAGCAGAAGGAGAAAAAGGGCAAATAATCGATACATTACATAAACTCTAAAGCGCAATGTATGCATGAAAAGAACTTAAAACCCAAGTCTTCAGCGCTGTTTCTCTTTCATCTTGAATAAATTTGGAGAGCTATGTTAACTCTTTACTTTAGCTTTAAAATAGAGGAGGCCTGTTATGAAAAATCAATTGAGAACCATCTACACCTGTATTTTTGCATTGGTGTGTTTATGTCGAAGCGCGTACGCTTCTCCTTTAACGGAAGACGAAATAGTTTATCTGAATATCGACTCAAATCAAACAATTCAAGAAGTGCAAGACACTCTACAAGAACTCTCGGATGGGTCTGAGTCTAGTCTATTTCTTGAAATTGCGCATAATAAACCCGCTAGGTGCTTAGTTAAATTAAAGACCGCTCATGGTTCTCAGGGTGGATATATTGGCAAGCCAAGAGATTACTTTGAAGAGGTATTGCCTTCTGAAAAAGCCGATATTCATTTCATTGTCACCTCGCTCGCAAATAAATCACTCATCGGAATTGCTTTGATTAAAAGTGAGCTGGAAGAGGCGGGAAATCGCATAGACCATCTCCATCCTTTACGTTTTTTGATGACAGTGTTTACCGATGAAGAGCTCAAGGTGGGCATTCGCAATATCCGCAGTTGTACTTGGGTATGGAATCATTTTTCTGGGGGTTTAAAAGAGTGTTTGTCAACTGAGGCAAATATTGGAAATATCCAGGATTGTTTTGTCGAACACTTTGCAGAAACTGTAGGAGTTGATCTCGATTATATTTTTTTGGCAGTACAACAGCGTAATTGGGATGTTTTAATCGACGCTTTGATTACTCATATCCCACGTGAAGGGGACCAAGATCGGTACGATTTCTGAGTTTGTACAGACACTCATGAGCGATCTGCCACTCTTCTTGTGTTGGGATAACTAAAACAGGAATTTTGGAATCGCGACTTGAAATTTCCCTCTCTTCCTGAGAGGGAAAATTATTTTTTTTTTGGGTCTAAATGGATCCCTAAAAAGGAAAAATTTGCGCAAGCCTGTTCGCGGACAAGAGCGGCATTCTCTCCAATGCCAGCGGTAAAGATGAGCGCTTCTAATCCTCCTAAAGCTCCGATCATGGAGCCAATGCAACTTCTTAGCCTATGAATATACACCTTAAAAGCGAGTTGTGCATTTGCATCCCCATGATCCGCATAGTCGATGATTTTTTGCATTTGAGAATAAAGACCAGAAACTCCGAGTAACCCCGACGCCTCATTTAGCTCTTTTTCGAGAGTTTGTGCGGTGCACTTATTTTCTTGTAACAGATATAAAATGGCACCTGGGTCGATGCTGCCGGAGCGTGTAGCCATCATCAATCCTTCGAGCGGTGTCATGCCCATGGTGGTATCCACGCTTTTACCCTTGTCTATGGCACATAAAGAAGCACCTGCCCCTAAGTGGCAAATGATCATTTTTTTATTCTCACCCACAAAAGCTTTTGCCGCTTGGCTACAATAGGCGTAGCTTAGGCCATGAAACCCAAATCGCCTCACACACTGTTTGCGGTATTTTTCTGGAATAGGGTAGGTGTAGGCAGCGGCATTTAAAGTAGCATGAAAGGCTGTATCAAACGCTGCAAATTGAGGAATGTGGGGGAAGAGATGTTCACAAGTTTCAATGCCAGCTAAGTTAATAGGGTTGTGTAGGGGAGCTAAAAAAAACTGCTCTTTGATGTCTTGCTTAACGGCAGCATCAATCAAAGTTGTTTGAATAAAGCGCTCTCCTCCATGCACAACACGGTGTCCAATACAACTCAAGGTGACATTGGGCAATGTTTTGAGCGCTTTTTCAAGCTCTTTTTCAAAATTCTCTTTCCAATCCGTATGTACTTGCCAAATAGGCGAGGGGTCATCGCCTTTAAAGAGACACCCTTTGATGGAGCTTGAGCCTGCATTGATAACAAGAATTAGCTCCATATCCACTCGGAGATCTCTTCGGGATCTTTTCCATTTTTATCGATATATTCGCGGTGAGAGACCAAGATGTACTCGTAGTGAGAAACAAGTGCATTTGCCTCGGCAGCCACCTGAGAGTTTTTGGGAGCGGCCAATCGAATCGCTTGCATAATGAGGTGAAAGCGGCTTGTGTGATTTCTCACATTCATATCAAAAGGGGTGGTGGTGGTGCCCTCCTCTTGATAGCCATTGATGTGAAAACGCCCACACCCTTTTCTGCCGTAGAGCAGTTGTTTTACAGCCGACGGGTAGCCGTGGAAATTGATAATTACAGGAGCATCGGCAGTGAAAAGAGCTTCAAACATCTCATCATCTAATCCGTGAGGGTGCGCAGAATCTTTGTCTAAGATAAGAAGATCTGTGATATTGACTACACGGATTCTAAGTTCGGGGAGTTCTTGGTGGAGAATATGCGCGGCTGCCATCACCTCTAGATGAGGGATGTCTCCAATTCCAACAAGTACCACATCGGGATCAACTCCATCCTCTGTACTAGCCCATTTCCAAACAGAGCCTCCCGCCCTACAATGTGCGATTGCCTCATCCATAGAGAGCCATTGTGGCATCTCGTGTTTGCTTGCTACAACCAAATTCACATATCCACGGCTTTGTAGGCAGTGATCAAAAGTGCTAATTAAGCAGTTGGCATCAGGTGGTAGATAGATGCGGGTGATGCTTGCTTTGTTATTGAGCAAAATGTTGATAAAACCGGGGCTTTGGTGCGAGAAGCCATTGTGCTCTTGCCGCCAGAGAGTGGAGGTTTCCAGGTAGTTTAGGGAGGCAAACGGACGACGCCATTCAATTTCGTGTGAAAATTTTAAGAACTTGGCAAACTGTAGCATCATGGTTGCAGCGATGCTTAAAAAAGCTTCATAGGAAGGGAACATGCCGTGTCTGCCCGTCATCAGATACCCCTGAAGCCATCCTTGACAGGTGTGTTCGCTTAAAATCTCAAGCACTCTTCCATTTTTATTTGAAATATGGCTATCAAACTCATGAATGGGCCATTGGTAGTCGCGACTTGTCACATCCAAAATTTCAGAAAGTTGATTAGATTCAAGTTCGTCGGGAGAAAAAATCCGAAAAGAGTGGGGGTTTTTATTCACAACTTCTTTGAGATATTTACCGAGTTGGTAGGTGTTTTTTTCAAAATGCGTGCCGCGATACGCCGCTTCATAGCTCACTTTTTGAGAAGGGAAAACAGCATAATCATGGATGCTAGGCAGGTTGAGCGCTTGGTAAATTTTCCCTCCAAAAGTGTGAGGATTAGATCCCATTCTGCGAACGCCTTTTGGACAGATTTCTAAAATCTCCTGTTGAGGAGATCCATTACTATCAAAAAGATTTTCAGGGTGGTAGGAGCGGAGCCATTTCTCAACATGCTCAAGAGAGCGGGGATTTGTTTTTAGATCTTTTGCGGGAACTTGGTGAGAGCGGTAAGATCCTTCGATGGGCATCCCATCGATCTCTTTAATGCCGCTCCATCCCTTAAGGGAGCGCAAAATCAATAGAGGCCAGCGTGGCTTTTGGATGGGATCACCAGAACGGGCGGCTTGTTGAATTAATCTGATCTCATTGAGCGCCCAACGAAGTGACATGAATAGATCGGCATGCAAATCTGTATCTTCTATGATACGCACCTGATAGCCATAGCCGGTGAATAGGTGAAAAAGCTCTTCATTGTCCATCGTTCCATGAATAGTGGGATTTGAGATTTTATACCCATTGAGGTGCAGGATCGGAAGCACTGCGCCCGATTCTGCGGGGTCGAGAAACTTTGTGCTGTGCCAAGCGGCAGCTGTGGGGCCTGTTTCCGCCTCACCATCGCCTACAATACAAGAGACGATTAAATCAGGATTATCCATCACAGCTCCAAACGCAGTCGCAAGGGCGTATCCAAGCTCTCCCCCTTCGTGAATGGTGCCAGGAATGCCGGGAAAGAGATGACTTGGAAACCCACCTGGCCACGAAAACATTTTAACAAAGGTGGCAAGTCCTTTGTAATCAAGCGATAGATCGGGATAGTAGTCTTCTAAAGTTCTTTCTAGATAGAGGTTGGATAAGTTAGCGGGAGCGCCGTGTCCAGGACCTGTGACCAAAAACATATCCAAGTCGTGCGTATTAATTAAATGGTTGAGGTGGGCGTAAATTAAGTTGATTCCCGGAGAGGTTCCCCAATGGCCGAGCAAGCGGTCTTTAATGTGCTCTGGTTTTAAAGGATCTAGAAGCAAAAAATTCTCTTTTAAATAAATTTGCGCAGCAGCGAGATAGTTCGTTGTTTTCCAGTAGGTTTCAAGTTTTTTTAAGATTTCCTGATTCTCTTGTCGACACTTTCCAACATCCAATTGCTGGCTTTTTTGAGTGACATCTACCATTGCATTCTCCTTTTTCCCCTTTTGTTTGATTATAGAAAATAATTGATAAACTTGATAGAACAGATAGGAATGAAACACTATCAAATCGTTGTCATTGGAGCTGGAGCAGGCGGACTTGTAGTTGCTATTGGAGCTGCAAGAGCGGGCAAAAAAGTTCTTCTAGTTGAAAAGGGAGATTGGGGAGGGGATTGTACAAATTTTGGTTGCATTCCCTCCAAAACATTGATTGCAAGAGCGCATCAACCGGAAGGGGTGTTTGAATACGTACAAAAAATTGTTTCGCAGGTGCGCCAACACGAAGAACCAGAGGCGCTGAACAAATTAGGAGTGGATACACTCGTAGCAGAAGCACATTTTTTAGACTCGCATCAACTTTCCATTGAGCAAGAGATTGTGAGTGCAGATCACTTTGTGATTGCAACCGGTTCTTCTCCTCTCATTCCTGAAATAGAAGGCCTTGCAAAAACTCCCTATCTCACAAATGAAACAGTTTTTCATTTAAAACAAGTTCCAAAAAGCTTGTGTGTTGTGGGCGGGGGTCCCATCGGATGTGAACTGACACAAGCGTTTGCAAACCTTGGATCGAAGGTCTCGCTCGTGCACCGAAGAGCGTATCTACTTAAGAAAGAAGAGAGTCAAGCGCAACAAGTGATCACAGAGCAGTTTAAAAAAGAAGGAATAGAGCTTTATCTCGACGCTTTCCCTAAAAAAATAGCCTACGATGGGCAGCTGTTCACCCTTGCACTTTCTGCACAACAAATCATGAGCGAACAGATTTTGATTGCGGTGGGAAGAAAACCCAATGTAGAGCGTTTGCAATTAGAGCGAGCGCATGTCAATTACACAACTTCCGGCATTCAGGTTGATCGCTTTGGGCGCACAAATCAAAAACACATTTGGGCTATCGGGGATGTGACAGGTGGCCCTCAATTCACTCATGCAGCAGAAAATCAGGGACGCGCAGTCTTAACATCCCTTCTGCTCCCCTTTAAAAAGAAGATAAGTACTCAACCTGTTCCCCGAGTAACCTACACAGATCCAGAAGTGGCCAGCTTTGGCCCACTAGAACAAGAGGCGATTAAATATTACGGAGCGGACAAGCTGCACATTTATAATGTTCCCTTAACAGAGAACGATAGGGCGATCACAGCGGGCAGAACAGAAGGATTTGTCAAGGTGATCACAAAACGGTTTAGCAGTCAAATTTTGGGAGCCACAATCGTGGCGCCTCGTGCAGGAGAAATGTTGCCGGAGCTTTCACTCGCAGCCCAGCACAAAATAGGATTACGCAAAATTGCCAGCTTAATCCATCCCTACCCCACCTATAACCTTGCCATTCGCAGAGCCTCCGACCTCTGGCTTACGCAAATATTCATTCCTCGACTCAAAAAGCCTTCTACGTGGATCGCCTGGAAAAGATGGCTCCCCCTCTTTATCATCGTGCTTTTCATGGTGATTGCCTACGCAACGGGTGTCCATAAATACTTTACTTTTCAAATGCTCCAAGAAAAACATGGTGAGATCAAAGCGTTTGTCAGCGCGCACCCTGTGATCACTCCCTTCCTCTATATCCTTATTTATTTTGTATCTACAGGTCTTTCTCTGCCTGGAGGAGCTCTGCTCAGTTTAATAGGAGGTTTTTTATTTCCCATTCCCTGGAGTACACTCTACGTTTTAATTGGAGCAACACTTGGAGCTTCGGCAATTTTTTTGGCAGCACGTACAGCTTTTGGAGAATTTTTACGTGAAAAAGCGGGCCCTTTTTTGCGAAAAATGGAGAAAGGGTTTCAAAAAAATGCTTGGAGTTACCTTTTGTTTTTACGTTTTGTTCCTCTATTTCCATTTTGGCTTGTAAACATTGCACCCGCTATTTTTAATATAAATTTTATTACCTTTGTGTGGACAACCTTTGTAGGGATTATTCCAGGCGCCTATGTATTTACCCAAACAGGAGCGGGGCTGGGAGCGATTTTTGAAACAGGAGAGACAATTTCTCTTGGAAATATCTTTAATGTGCAGCTGCGTATTGCAATGGTGGCGCTTGGTATTTTTTCGTTGGCACCCATCTTTATTAAAAAGTGGCTGGCTAAAAAAAAGAACATCAAATAAAAAATATTCTAAAAGTTGTTTTTAACTCAGAAAGCGTTTAGAATAATTTTTAAATATTTTAGTACTTAACAACTTAAGAGGTTGTGTTCAAAGAATTTCTAAGCGATCTAAATGGCTATTTTACCCTTTATTTCATCTTTCCTGCAATTTTACTGCTAGGGGCATATCTCTCCGTCCGCCTGCGTTTTGTACAACTCTCTAAACTGAAGATGAGCTTTGCCTCTCTTTTTAAGAAAAGTGAAGAGGGGGCAAAAGGCGATATTTCTCACTACCAGGCGATCGCCTCTGTTTTGGCAGGTAACTTTGGAACAGGCAATATTTCAGGGATGGCAATTGCGCTTACAATGGGAGGGCCCGGAGCTCTTGTTTGGATGTGGATGATGGCCTTTTTTGGTGCAGCCATTCAATACGCAAATTGTCTTTTAGGAGTCAAATACCGCAGGCAAAACGAAAAAGGGGAGTATGTTGGGGGACCGATGTACTATCTCAATGAGGGATTGGGTTATAAATCTTTGGCCGCTCTATTTTCTGTTTGTGTGATTTTTGGAGCATTTGCTGTAGGCAACTTTGCTCAAGTCAACTCTATGACACTGCCCTTGCAGGCTTTGGGGATTTCGCCGCTGATTGTGGGCTTTGGAATTGCGATTTTAGTGGGGCTTGTGATTTTAGGGGGAATGCAGCGGATGGCAAAAGTCTCATCCGCCGTTGTTCCAGCGATGGCCTTGCTCTATTTGGGAACAGCGTTTGTTATTTTAGCTTTGCATGCGAACCAAATTACACCAGCACTTGGCTTGATGTTTCGCTCCGCTTTTGGGATGCAGTCGCTTGTGGGTGGAACCTTTGGATTTACGATGCTCAAAGCTCTAACCACGGGCTTTGATCGGGCCATTTTTGCAACAGACGCTGGCACGGGTACCGTTCCAATTTTACAAGCGGGAGCAAAAACAAAACATCCTGTTGTGGATGGTGTTGTCGCTTTAGTCTCTCCATTTATGGTTATGATTGTTTGTACAATGACCGCTCTTGTTTTAATCATCACGGGAGTCTTATCTAACTCAGAATTGCAAAGTACCAATCTTGTGGCTCATGCATTTAAGATTGGTGTGGGCAAGTCGATGGGATCTTTTGTGGTGATTCTGGCTCTTGTTCTTTTTGGGTATACAACAGCGCTCGCTTGGGCCACTTGTTTGCAAAGAGCTGTAGGTTATCTATTTGGCGCAGCTTTTGTCCGTCCTTTTCAATTTCTATATATTTTAATGATCCCTGTAGGAGCGCTTTTACAGGTTGATTTTGTTTGGACTTTGGCAGATATTTCCTTATCTTGTATGTTGGTGATTAATCTTATCGGTGTCGCTGGTCTCTCAAAAGAGGTGATTGGAGATAGCCGCGAGTACTTTCAACCTTCCATAAGGAATACGCATGAAGTTATTGAGTGATGCATTTAAGTCTGGCGAGTTAATTCCGCGTAAATACACCTGTCAAGGTGTCGATATCAATCCTCCCCTTAAAATTGAGAATGTACCCAAAGAGGCTAAAACCTTAGTGCTCATTTTGGACGATCCCGATGTACCAGAGAGCGTGCGTGCCGATCGGATATGGGTGCACTGGGTTGTGTATAATATCAGCCCTGAGACAACGCATATTCCAGAAGCAGTCCCTTCTTTGGGAACTTTGGGGCAAAATACGGGGGGCATGAATCGGTATATGGGGCCGTGCCCTCCCGATAGAGAGCACCGTTACTTTTTTAAGATCTATGCTTTAGATACGCATCTTGAGTTAAAAGAGGGAGCGACAAAACAGGAGGTGCTTGAGGCAATGGAAGGGCACATTCTAGATCAAACAGAATTGATGGGGCGCTACGACAAGGTCTAATGATGACTCAAATTTAGAACTAAAAGAGAATTCAAGCGCGAGATTTTCATGAAAAAGGATTGGACCTTTCGGTTGTTATTCACCTATACTGAGGCTGATGGCAAAACGAAAAAAGAAACAACACAACTTCTCCCATCTCCTTAAAGGTTCCGCGCTTTTGGTATGCGCTCTTTTTGTGGGGCTTAGCTTGCTTAGCTATTGCAATAAAGATCCGTCAAAAAACTGGCTCGGTTTACTCGGCTATGTGATGGGATGGTCTTTGAATTATCTTTTGGGATTATCAAGCTTTTTACTTCCCATCTTTTGCGGATGGGTGGGCTTTAAGACAATCACTCATCAACAAATTCCAAAATTTAAGATCAAGTTATTGCTGTTTGGGACAAGTGTGATTTCGCTCTCACTATTACTCACGATGGTTGCCTATAAAAGCCCTGGCTTAGCGAGCTTCTTTGAGCGATGGGTGCATTCCGATTATTTTCCTCGCAAAGAGTCGTATAACCCCGCCAGTTTACGCCATTATCTGGGAGGAGTGCCTCTGCATCATCTTTATGTCGACACCTCTTTGAATTTAAGGGATTTTTTGGGCGGAGTGGGCTCGTTTTTGGTGTTTTTTGCCTCTTTAGTCCTCTCTTTTGTCTTGCTTACAGAGCTCCCAGTTAAAGAGTTATTTGAAAAAACAAAAAAAAAGATGCGCGCTGTAAAGCCCAAGCTCGCTCTGATGCGACCGGTTAGACGACGCCCTTTTGCTCCTCTTGAAGAGGAGAAGCCAGCCTCTATTCTTATGCGGGAGGATCCCTTAAAAAAAATTACGCGCATTAATATTCCAGAAGCCAGGCCGGCTCAAAAGTTAAAAGAGACAAAGCCTGTCGTTATTGGTGATTACGAGCTTCCCTCTCCCACGCTTTTAACCGAAGTGATTCCCGTTGATCAGTCATCTTTAAAGAGTGATTTGAAAAGGCAAGCTGAAGTTTTAGAAGAGACACTTTTGAGTTTTAGCATTGAAGCTAAGGTGGGAGACATTCATTGTGGACCGACCATCACCTCCTTTGAAGTGCATCCCGCTGTGGGCGTAAAAGTTCAAAAAATCAAGGCGTTAGAAAGCGATATTGCTCTAAATATGCAGGCGAAGTCCATTCGGATTATAGCGCCCATTCCTGGCAAGGCTGCTGTGGGGATTGAGGTACCAAACGCCAAGCCTCAAGAGGTGAGTTTTCGTGAACTTTTAGAAAATTATCGCCACTCTCCAAAAAAAGCAGAAGTTCCGCTTTTGCTAGGGAAATTAGTTAACGGGGAGAATTTATGGTCTGATCTCACTAAAATCCCCCATTTAATCATTGCAGGAGCCACAGGCGCCGGAAAATCTGTCTGTATCAACACCATTGTGATGTCAATTGTCATGAATGCCCGTCCAGATGAGATCAAGCTTGTGATGGTCGACCCTAAAAAAGTGGAGTTAACTGCGTATACGCATCTTCCTCATATGCTAGCACCTGTGATTACAGAGCCGGGCGGGGCGTGCGCGGCTCTCTCATGGCTAGTGAAGGAGATGGAGCGACGCTATGAAATGCTCCGGTTGCTCGGTATACGAAACATTACAGGCTTTAATGGGCGTAAGCCCAATAAAGGGCTTGAGGAATCGCTTGATTTAGAAATTCCAAAAAAAATGCCCTATATCGTTGTCATTATCGATGAGCTTGCAGATTTAATGATGGTTGCTCAGAGCGATATCGAAACGCCCATTGCACGCATTGCTCAAATGGCACGCGCTGTTGGAATTCATTTGATTTTGGCTACTCAGCGCCCCTCAAGAGAGGTGATTACAGGGATCATTAAAGCAAATTTCCCCTCAAGGATCGCTTTTAAGGTCTCTTCTCGTATCAATAGTCAGATTATCATCGATGAAAATGGAGCTGAGCTATTATTGGGAAATGGGGACATGTTGTTTATGCCGCCAGGAAGCTCCTCTTTATGCAGGACACAAGGCGCCTTTATTCGTGATGACGATATCAATCAAGTGATCCATTTTTGCTGCTCTCAAGCTCCAACTAATTATTTAATACCCTCTTTTGATAACTACCGCGATGTGAGTGAAGGGCCTGTTTCTGACTCCGATGCTAAGCGCGATGCGCTATATGAAGATGCTAAAGAACTTGTTTTGGGAACGGGGAATGCGTCGACAACTTTCTTACAGAGAAAGATGAAAGTGGGATATGCACGTGCGGCTAGTTTGATGGATCAGCTGGAAGAAAATGGCATTATCGGTCCTTCAGAGGGAGCTAAAGCGCGCAAGATTTATTACCCTCAACAAGAGGAGACCTCTTAAATGGAAGGTTTTTGCCCTCTTGCCTCGGGTTCAAAAGGCAATTGTACATTTTTTGGGACCAAACAAACCAAAATTCTTATAGATGCTGGAATCAGTGGGCGTGCAACTAAAAATAAGCTCGAAGAGATCGGTGTTGATCTAGAAGAGATAGAAGCTATTTTGATCACCCATGAGCACTCAGATCATATTCAGGGTTTAAAGACTTTAGCCTTTAAGTATGCGATTCCTGTTTTTGCTAATGCTGAAACAGCTAAGGGAATTTATTCTATTTTGGGAAATTGCCCTCAATTTAAAATTTTTACTACAGGCGAGCGGTTTACGTTTAAAGATTTAGAGATCACCCCCTTTAGTATTCAGCACGATACAGTAGATCCTGTTGCCTTTATTATTCAGATCGAAGGATTAAAAATCGGTTTTTGCACGGATCTTGGATTTGCAACCACTCTTGTGCGCTCTCAGCTCAAGGGATGCGACTATATGGTGGTGGAAGCGAACCACGAGCCCTCGATGGTACACGCATGTGCACGCCCTCCTATTTATAAGCAACGCGTCTTGGGCAGGGGTGGGCATTTATCTAATGAAGCGTGTGCAAACCTCATTGCAGAGGCGATGGGAGAGAATTTAAAACATGTGCATCTTGCCCATCTTTCACAAGAGTGTAATAGTGAGATAACAGCCCTAGAAACTGTAAAAAATAAAATTGGAGATCAGGTAGAAATTTCTATTGCTCCGCAGGATCGCCCTGCCAAGCCAATTTATTTTTAGCTAGAGCGGGATTGTTGCTAAACTCAAGACTTTGTCTTATTTATGCTTTTAATATTGTGTTGTTTACGATCTTTTAATCAGAAAAGCTTTCGCGTTGCCCAAATCCAATTCTTGAGGTAGGATGTGTAAATGCTTAAAATTGCTTTTAACTCAGATCAATCCCCCCAAGAACTCACTATTGAGAGAGTGGAAGAACTATTTGGATTGAGCTATTACCCTCATCTGGAGTACGCAAATTGGAAAATCGAACACTACGTACGCTCTAAGTGCAAACAAGCGCATAAAAAAGGGAAGATTGAGGAGGCAGCTCTTTGGTTGGGTACACTGCACGCTGAGAAGTTGGCGAGCCCCTTTATTCCAGATGTGACAATTCAGTGGATTCACGAAAGCATAGGATACGGGGTATTTACCAATCGAGCGATTAGTAAATGGGGTTTTATTGGAGAATATACGGGGCTTTTGCGTAGACGAAATTTAATGTTTCCAGATCTAAATGACTATTGCTTTATGTATCCTCGTAAGTGGTGGACCTCAATACCTCTCACTATAGACAGTGAAAAACAGGGTAACTTTACCCGATTCATCAACCACAGCGATATTCCTAACTGTGAATCTGTGTCTGTCCTATACGACGGAACCTTTCATATCATGTTTAGAGCTATAAGAGCGATCTCTGCAGGCGAGCAGCTCACCTATGATTATGGGGGACTTTATTGGAGAAGGAGGGATAAATGGGCGAACGACGGGTCTCGAACCCGCGACCTTCGGAATCACAATCCGACGCTCTAACCGACTGAGCTACGTCCGCCAGGAAAAAGGACTATTCTCCCGATCGTTCATTTTTATGTCAAACGTCTAGTTAAGCGTTAACGAATCAACCGGGTGTATTGGGACTGAAAGAAAAACTCAAACTTAGTTCGGCTTAGCAAATCGAAGCTCAGGTTAACAGGATGGGCAGGATCCGCCTGACGGCGGGTAGGATAGGCAGGATAAAATGATTTTTTAATCTCAAGACTTGTTCGACAAAGTGTTAGACTGCGTTTATGTCGCATAAGCGACACCATGAACAAAGAGGATTCTTCTTCTGAAAAAGGGGATTTGTTTAGATAGCTCTTGAAAGGAGTCCTTTTTCAGAAGAAGAATCCTCTTTGTTCATTGAGCCTTTCAGGCAAACGCAGTTTCTTCATAAAAAGATCTTTGACTATAGTCT